>NZ_JAKGTE010000040.1:0-42228 GCF_022324665.1 Clostridium sp. YIM B02500
TCCTGTTCAATACAGAATTCAATCCTTCATGATAGCTTAGTTAAATTTGTCTAACTTTTTGGGGTCAGATCATGATGTTTATTGCCTTTAATTTTAAAAATATTATTTGTTATTTACTTGAAGTAATCCTAATATTTATACATTAAACTGTAACACTTCCACTTCTTTGAGTGAGAGATAACAGCACGATCCTTGACGAGGTACCTTTTGAGGATATAAGTTCAACTAAGATTCAGCTTGAGATCAAACCACACCTGAATCTTAGTTGTTTAACTTGATAAAGTTATTTTGAAACTCTTTTTAATGTTTCCTTATTACAGCTGCCTAAAAAGAGCGGGACATTTTCAATATCAACATCACTAGTATCAAGTCCAAACCATTTTGTCGGAGAAACAGTAAATCTTTTTATAAACAACTTAGCTCTGTATATGAAGGATTCCCAAAAATTCAATTCTGTTTCATATGAAAGCTGTTCTACAATTAAAGAGAAACGAAAATCGCCAACTTTTCTATCGGGCATAATAGTATAGTTTCTAGATTGAATATTTATTTCTCCACTTTTAACTAATTCAGTAGAAATCTGACGTAAATACATATTTAATCTCTGTTCCATTCTAAAACCAAGCCTTAATTGAACTTTTACTATATAAAATGTTCCAAAGGTTTCCACTTCATATTCCGCATCATAAGGATTATCAGTAACAACAATATTAACAAACCAATACACATCTGCTTTCTTAGGTCTTTTATCTAAGATAGAGTACATTATATTTCTTTCAATTTTCTCTGCATACTCTGAATTAGTTAAATATACAAGATTTGTTGCGTATTTAGGTCTATCAGTATCTTTTCGCAAGAGATTTAGCTGTGCTTTATAATCTTCAATTTTTACATACTGTAATAAGCGAATTTTAGTATAGTGACCTTGGATCCATATATACATAACAGATAAGAACGTTAAAGCAATTAAAACTGCTACATATCCACCATGCATAAACTTAACAGCATTTGCAATAAAGAAAGAAACTTCAAATGTACCAAAGAAAACTAACATACTAATGGCAATGGGAGATGAAATCTTTTGTTTTAATAAATAGTTAAATAGTAGAATGGTTGTCATCAGCATAGTGACAGTAATTGATAATCCATAGGCACCTTCCATATTTTCAGAACTTCTAAAGTATAGAATAAGTCCAATACAAACAATCCATAAAAGTTTATTAATTGAAGGGATATACAATTGTCCTTTATATCTAGATGGATACATTATATGTAATCTAGGAAATAAATTTAATTTAATCGCTTCAGAAACAAGAGTAAACGATCCTGAAATTAATGCTTGAGAAGCAATAATTGTAGCCAAAGTTGAAATTATTATACTACAAATCAAAAAGCTATGTGGGACCATTTGAAAAAATGGATTTAAGCCTTCTACATTTGAATACATTGGGTTTCTTCTAGCAGATAAAACCCAAGCTCCTTGACCAAAATAATTTAATAATAAGCAGATTTTAACAAAAGGCCAAGATGCATAAATATTTTTCCTTCCAGCATGCCCAAGGTCCGAATACAATGCTTCCGCACCTGTGGTTGCTAAAAATACGCTGCCCAGAATAAAGAATCCTAATTTATTTTCATTGCTAAGAAGAATCTTTATTGCATAGTATGGAGACAATGCACGTAATAGTGTCCAATCATGAGAAATTTGCATAATTCCTAAAATTGCCAACATCGAAAACCACACAAGCATTACTGGTCCAAACATTTTTCCGATTAAATCAGTTCCAAAATGTTGAATAAAAAAAAGTATACTTAATATTACTATTACAATGGTAATAATAATATCTTGATTACTACCAAAAAGAGCGTTAAAACTTGGAATAAGCTCTAATCCTTCAACCGCCGAAGTTACAGATACAACAGGGGTCAACATCCCATCAGCAAGTAAGGCCGAACCACCAACCATGGCTGGAATAATAAGCCACTTTGCACGATTACGAACCAGAGTAAAAAGAGAGAAAATTCCCCCCTCACCTTTATTATCCGCCTTTAATGTAACAAAAACATATTTTATTGTTGTTAAAATAGTTATCGTCCAAAAAATTAATGATAAAGATCCAAGAATAAAATTTTCAGATATATTTTCCAAACCACCATTACCTTGAACAATTGATTTCATTACATAAAGAGGTGAAGTTCCAATATCTCCATAAACTACGCCTAACGCAACTAAGATTCCTCCTAGACTTAATTTACTGACATCATTATGTTTTATAGTTGATTTCATATTAATCATCCTTTGCAATAAATATAAATATATTATGTCTTGTTCTAAATATAATTTCAATGCTTTTTCTAACTTTCAGATTTCCACCATTAAATCTCGTCATACTAAGCAAGTTTTCTACTAAGTCTTATAAGCCACTCAGTGTCATCATAAATACCTTGAAGGAGCTCTCCTTTAGTTTCTTCTGATATAATTTAAAGGAATATAATATCCTTTTGCTCCATAAAAAGTGTTAGTACCTGCACCAGATTCTTTATCATTTACAAATATCCAATACGCAGCAGCTTCTTCATCCTCATTTAATAAACTTCTATCTTTTCCCCCTTTAATTACTGTATAAATAAATGAAGTTGATAGCTTATTTTCTTGTGCCAAGTAGCAGATAACTGTTTTTTCTAGTAACCTAGATAAGTATTTTATACCTATCCCTATAACCTCTGATGTGCCTGTTGCACTTAATAATTTTCTGCTTACTCTATATAAAATTTGAGTTGTATTTTCCCTTGCTAAAGAATTTTCTGCTTCTCTTCTTATCTTATTTGTAAGTGTACCTATTGTAAAAGCTACTATCAGCATTATCGGAAATGTAACCAAATAGCTTTTATCATAAAATTGTAATGAATATCTAGGTTTTGTAAACAGATAATTAAATAAAATCACGCTAATTGTAGAACATATAAATCCTAAAATATACCATCTGGTTTTAATATTTACAATAATAACTCCTAAAATAAAAATCATAATAACATTAGCTTAGCCATAGCCTAACTTATCAATAAATAATGTAGCCAACGCAGAAATTAACATTATTAGGCTTGATATTAAAATTTCTTTTAACGATATAATAAATTTGGTCTTATTCTTTTTTATATGATTTTCATTTCTTCTAATTGCTATTGAATTTGGTATAACATATACATCTATATACGAATTGAATTCCATAATTTTATCAACTATATCTCTTGCATAAAAACGAAAAAATGCATTTGGCTTTTTGAGATTTTTACCTATAAGGTTCAATATATCCAATTACTATGTCGTGCCCTAATTTTTTCATATTATGAGCTTCCATAAGCATAGCATAACTTTTTCCGAAGCCAGCTGCATACCCAAAAAATATCTTGAGTTTTCCTCTTGAAGACTCTTTTTCTTCTTCCTTTATTTGATTTAAAAGATAATCTGGATTTTATTTTTTATCAATATCTACTTAAATCACTCCTAACTTTCACTTAATTTTACCCTATACCTACAAAATTATATAGATATATATAAAATAAAGCTAGTATTATTCTATTTTTGAATATACGCACTCTTTTCCTTCTTGTATATAATCATAAAATACTATATTACTTCCTTTAACTTTCCCTTTTAAACTTTCAACATTTAAATAATTTCGTTTATTTTTATCAAAAATTATTTCTATTTCATTATCGCTTATTGTATATCGACCATAGGTGTAAAATACATCTTTATAAAAATTATTTATAACCTTGCATTTTCCAGTTGAATTAAGTTCTAAAATAGTATTATTTGAAGTTATGTATTTGCCACTATAAGGATTACTACTCCTCCCCATCATAACAATACTAATAATTGCAAAAAATAAAAATATAGAAACTATTTTTTTCATTGTATCCTCCTTACTCCTAGAAATAATGATATAACGGAAAAAAATCAAAATTAGTAAGTGTATAAGCATAAAATCTAAAATTGTTTTCATCTTGTCAGAATTCAATCTTAAATATAAATAATACTATTTAAGGTATAAAGATTGGATTAAAATTCTTATATTCGTATAAAGATTATATAAAGATTGTAGTGTTTTATGAATAAAAAAATATAACAGTCAACTTATACTCGTAACTGCTATATTTTATTTAAGTGCATATTCAAAAAATATATAAAATAAACTGTATTCTTCAAAATATAGTGTTTCTTTTGAATATCTATGATGCTACTTACATCTTCTTAATAATTTTTATTAAAATTCAGTTTAACAATATACTTCCCGGCAAATTTAATATTTCTTCAATTCAGAAAGTCTTGGAAAAAGTATATTGTTTTCTAAATGTATATGCTGAAATATATCTGATTCCATTTCTTCAAGTTTAGCATAAGTTAATTTATAAGTATTGCATCCATCCGATGGAGCTTTATAATCATTAGTCACTTTTCTTAATTCTTTAAGTATATCACCTGCTCCAGTGTGCTCGTCTTGCAATTGATTGATTATATTTATTGCCTTATCTAAATCCACTTCAATGTTGCTTCTTAAATACTCCTTAATTGCTGGATATTGAATTGTTTCTTCTTCTATTAAATGAGCTTCCAATTCCATTTTTACAGTATGAAATAACTTGTGTACTTTTGAAAGTTCAGAATGATTTCCTCCATGTACTCTCAATATTTTAGTTGTTAATTCACTTATTTTAGGAAGATTCTCATAAAGATATCCATGATGGACATCTACAATATGATCAACTAATTCATCAAAAGGTGCTTCTACCCAATTTTTATTATTTGTGTAAAGCTTATTTTGTAATTTTTCATATGAAACATTTATTTTTTCTAGTATTTCTGCTTCATTAACTCCTTGCTCATTAATTGCTGTAATTAACGGTCTATCTCCCCCACAACAAAAGTCAATTTTATATTCTTTAAATATATCTGCAGCTTTTGGAAACTTGGTTACTATCTCTCCAATTTTTTGATTACTATTAAATGTATTCATTCTTATTCCTCCTCAAGTTCTATCTTATGAATTAATTATATTATTAATAAGAAAATACATCTTTGATTTAAATCACATTTTAATATTTTTCGATAATTATTTATCTATACCTTTTTGAGAACACTTACCACAATTCATTTATTCGGTTTTTGATACTCTATCAAATGGACATAAGATAAAAAATTACCCTCCTCCGATAAAAAACCGAGAGAGGGTATAGTATTTCTCATTTAGGCTATCTTTGCTACCGTCTTAACTTGGTGAAGGTGAAGCCTGACCTTTAAAATTCACAATAAGTTAACATCTATTAACATTTACCACTACCATCTATAGAGCAACTATTTACAACCTTCTTAGGCTTTTCTATATCCAAATGATCAAATATGTCTAACGTTTTTGTTCCATCTTCTAAAATAAAAAATGGGATACCTATTTTACCCTCTTTAACAATATTAGTAAACATTTTATCATTATCACGATAAGATAAAAATTCCTTTAATATTTTAGTACTCTCAGTAATATTTTTATAATCTAATTCTATATCTTTATGTTTTTCTAAAATAACTTTTGCTTCAACACAATCTGGACAAATTGCTGCCCCATACATTGTTAGTTTCATGTTATTTTCCTCCCTTTTTTTAAGTATTTAATATGCTTATTTTTATAATTATGCTTTTTGTATTAATCTAACGAACAAATATCAAGCCTATTTATGCTTCTATTACTACCAAAAAATATGAATAGAGCGACAAGTAATGTACTCTTCAGCAATATTTTTGTTCATAATCAATTCCTAACCTCTTTATTATAGCAAATATACCATTACTAAATTCAATTATTGTCAATTTTAATTTACTATATTACTTATCTTATTATTTCCACCTAAATACCATAATTATTTTGTAAATTGGCTTATTATACGTCACCCGCTTTACTTAATACAATAATTCTTACAGAAACATTTGATTGAGTGAATTATAAAACTTTTTAAACCCTTTTTACATCTCTTAACCTAGAATTTTCTTTTATAATACTTTCTATAATTTCACAAAATAACTACTAGAAAAGCTAACTAAATTGATTTAATAATTTGCCTTTGATATACTATTATAAAAAACTAGGAGGATATATATGTTTGAAGAAGATAACTATGAAGAGAATGTAAAGTTATTTGAAAAAGTGATTTCTACACAAGCAGAAGAATTATTATCTAATGAAGAGTTAGCTGTTATCTATATTGGTCGTGCAACATGCCCATTCTGCCGTAAATTTGCTAAAAAATTAAGTGCCTTGACTAATAAAATTAGCACAACAATTTACTATGTAGATAGTTCTAATTTTTCAGATAATTTAATTGACTCATTTAGAGAAAAATATAATATTGTAACTGTACCAGGATTTATTGTTAGTAAAAATAGAGAAATAGAAGTTCGTTGCGATTCTTCAATTACAGAAAACGAAATATTGGACCTGTTAAAATAAATAATCAACGAATTTAATTATTATAAACTAAAGATACGCTAATTATAATAATACAAAAAGGGTGATAGTGCTTTTCTATGCTAATCATAAAAATTTTAGCACCTTTAATATTTTTAAAGTTAGCAGTAAAATATCCTAGTAAGGCATAAATAAGCTTTACTAGGATATTTTAATATGTCTAATGTCTCAAATTCGTATTATTAACCTAAGGAGAATATGAATAGTGTAAAGTTTAATTATTAAGATTTATATAAATTACAAAGTGCTAAAACAGAAAAAATAATTAAGAACCGATTTATTAAACACATAAGAATTGCTTGCTTTATGTACAATTTTCTTTGATTATATTAATCCTTTATGCATGAATAATATAGATACATTTAATAAATAGTCGGTACCATTCCTCCATCCATGCGAATTGGAGAACCTTTAAATGCTCCTGCATAAGGACTGCATACAAATGTAGTTAATCTACCTATTTCACTTGGTCTAATAAAACACTGTATTTCAGATTGAGGTAAATTTGCAGCCATAAATTTTTTCTCCTTTTCTTCAAAAGTCATATTTGTTTCAGAATATACACCATCAACTATTTCATATACATTTTCAGAAAGTGTTGGTCCTGGCATAATTGTATTAACTGTAACTTCTTTTCCTATGGTTAATTTAGATAAACTCTTTGATAGTGATAATAACATTGATTTTGTCATGCAATATTGTGGCATTTGTCCAGAAGGCATAATTGCTTCTTCACTTGCAATAAAAATAATACGACCATAATTATTTTTTAACATTTTAGGTAAATACAATTTACATAATCCGTTTGCAGCAAGAACATTAGTTTTAAAATATTTTTCCCATATTTCATCTTCAACATCATTGTATTCCATAATTTCATAGATACCCATATTATTAACTAAAATATCAATGCTAGAATATTTCTCAAATAAAGCTTCTCTTTGTTTAACATTTACAATATCTGCTGTAGCATTTTGAGGAGAAGTAGTTGGAAATTTTGATTTAATTTCATTTACAATCTGTTCAACTTCTTCATAATTTCGTCCATTAATTAGTACATTAACACCTTCCTTAGCAAGTTCCATAGCAATTGCTTTACCTATACCTTTTGTTGATCCCGTAACTAAAGCCGTTTTATTGCTTAATCCCATATCCATGATACATTTCTCCTTTTAAATTATTTATTAAGATTTTAAAAAGTTAATGCAAATAAATACTCTTATTCTTTTGTAATTTTTATTAGATTAACTTTTTTATAATATAGTGTTAGACATTTTACTTTTCAGACAAAGTGAATTTATCTAATTTTTACCTACATGCTCAGCACGCCAATTTGAAGGAGTATTACCTTCCCAAAGTCGAAAAGCGCGGTAGAATGAATTTTTGTCTTCATATCCAATCATAAAGGCTACTTCTTTAATGTCGAGAGATAAGTCTGCCAAATACTCTATTGCCTGCTCATGCCTCACTTGTGTTAATACATTCTTAAAGCTCGTACCTTCGTCAATAAGACGGCGCTGCAATGTACGATTGCTCATCCCCAACTCACTAGCGACGGTCTGAATATCTGGACATCCTCCTGTTAGGCTACGTTTTACAATCCACTTGACCATCTCAGTAATTGAATAGCTTCGTTGTCGCTCATCCAGTGATTGTTCAAGTACTGGAGTCAGAACCTCTAGCAACTCTGCATTGTATGAAACAAATGGGCGGTCCAAATCTTCTCGATGTAACGTCAAGCGATTACAATTTGCACCGGTCTGAACTCGGCAGCCAAAGTAAGCTTCAAGCACTTGTACATTACCCATAGAATCAGAGAATTCTACCAATTTAGCCCTTAAAGGTTGAGCTGTCCCTCTACGACCTAGCTCCAGAAGAAATGCCAAAGTAATACCAACTAAAATCGGTGGACCAGGCTGTTCAACATACAACCATTCCAATTCTATTGTACACTCATCACCTTTCTCGGTAATGCGTAAACCTTCAGGAGGGCACATTTGTTTATATCGAGCCATTCGCTTTAACGCATCACGATAATCGCGAGCGTGATAAGTCGCTAAGACTGTGGGCGGATAATGGGTTGTTTCAAATACGGTCGCAAGCTTAATAATTCCTTTAGCAGTATCATCAATGATATCTGAATAAGCTTTCCAGATTGCAAAATATTGAGTGGTTGTTACAAAAGGGTCAGTAATAATTGTAAGCGGTAGTCGTGCTTTTCTAACTACATGCTTAGCATCAATCCCTAATTGATATAAACTTTCCCAAAATCCTGCCGTGATTTTAATACGGGCATGAGATGTCATGTATATAAACCTCCTTTAAATGCTTACATATTCACTAATTTAGTTATAATTACATTTTGCCTTGCTAGTTCAACATTTATTACATTATACCTATTAAATATGACTATGTAACTAGCAGAATACGACAAGTTACTTGCTAATTGCGCCAAACAATATTGCTCGCAGATACAATTAACATTATTATTACCTTACTTATAAATTGAAATATCCCTATCATATAGTGAGTACAGATATCACTTAACTCTTTCTAAGAAGTGATGCGATATATATAATTAACGATACTTTAATATTATTATTTCAAAGTAGATTATTCTTAATATCATTGTTAACATTAGTAGTGATCCTTATAGAAAAAACCTAAAAAAAATAGTAGCCTAGATCAAATTAATATGCTACTAATTTTTTTATTAAAAAATCTTAGTGATATTAGTTCCCTAAGCAACTAGAATTATATACTATAGTAAAAAACATATTGCAGTATGTTTTCACTACTTTTATTTTGCTGCTATTTAATTATATTATTTAAAATAAAACGTACCTAAGAAATACCTCTTACCATAATATTGAAGATAGAAACCAAGAAAAAAAGGCTCCTTTCAGCAAATCTACAGTGTTATTAGTTTTTCGAAAAACTATTAAAACTAATTTCTATCTTTATTGATAAATCCTTCAGTTAATATGAGTTTTGAATTCAATTTGTTTTTCAACATCTTTTTTAATATGATCTCAGTTTTATTTAAATTTTCTTTTTGCTCTTCTACTTCCTTTATCTTTTCCTGCAAGAGTTCGATCTTTGTATCAATTGAAATTATATTATCATTACTTTTTTGTATCTCTTTGATCTCTCTTAAAGAAAAACCCACAGAATGGACTGTTTTTATCATCAATAAATAATCAATTATATCTACAGAATAACTCCTATAGTTATTTGCGTTCCTGCTAACATATTTTTCAGGAATCAATCCTTCCTTTTCATAAAATCTAATAGTCGATATAGACAACCCAGTTTTTTTTGACACTTCATTTATTTTCATAAAATACCTCACTAATTTCCCTTGACTATAAACCTTACTTCATAGTTTATACTATATTTAAACACTTTACTAGTTAATATAATAAAGAAATGGGGAATATTATCATGCAAAATATTAATAAAAAAACACGAGCCGTTGTATTAGGTGGTGGCGGAGTAACCGGAATTGCTTGGGAGATCGGAATAATTGCGGCATTGTTACAAGAGAGAATTAATTTAGCAGACGCAGATGTTATAATCGGAACATCTGCTGGTTCGTTTGTTGGATCCGCATTAGCAAGTGGCTACAATATGAGAAAACTTTATGAGTCTCAACTCATCCAAAATGCATCTGAAGTAAATGTATCTGTTACCTCTGAACTTATGATGTTATGGACCCAAGCTTTTCAATATGGTAAAGATAATAAAAAAGAAATTGGAAAGATGTTTGGAGATATTGCAAAAAAATATCCTACAAAAGTATCAATAGAAGAACGTGAATTAATTGTTGAATCAAGGCTCACCACAACTATCTGGCCTTCAAAGTTAAAGGTCACTGCAATAGATGCAAAAACCGGCAATCTCCATGTACTCGATAAAAATTCAGGAACAACGCTAATAAATGCAGTAAACGCAAGTGGTGCAGTTCCAGGACTCTGGCCATTAGTAAACTTTAATGAAATAGACTGGATTGATGGGGGAATGGTTTCGAGTACAAATGCACATTTGGCAGCTTCTTATGATAAAGTTGTAATTTTATCGCCTATGCCCCAAAAATATGGTCTAGTTCCAAGCGTTGAAGAAGATGTTGCTGAAATGCAAAAAAGCTCATCTGTTTCCCTTATTGTACCTAATAAAGATAGTATTTTAGCAATAGGAAAAAATCCTTATGACCCAACTCATACTACAGCATCTGCAAAGGCTGGATTTAATCAAGGAATAAAAGAAGCAGAAGCTATTTATGAAGTATGGTCATAATTAAAATTAAGATTGTATAATATATATTTCATTATACATGTTGCAAAAATAATTCTTCATCATAATTCTAAAAATATTGCACAAATTTTAGCCCTAATTGTGAAATGTGAATTGTGAATTGCAACATATATAAATAAAACTGCCTCAAAATACAGTTTTGAAGCAGTTTTATTATATGTTAATAACTTTTTTTATACTTTAAAGTTATAATTTTCACTTTAATACTTTTAATTTATTAACTAAGTTGTTGTTCTAATTGTTCTAGATCACTTATGACCATATTTATAACTTCTATTTTAGACTTAGCATAATCATTCTTAGGAAGCCATTTCAACCCACATTCTAAGCATTCCTTTGTACTCTTATATTCTTGTAATAATTGTGTTATATTTTCTATCATACCCTTAACATCCCTCTCTTTATTCAATCTCTAAATTATAATTTTCTTATTTTGTAAAATAAATTACTTTATTTATATTATTACCACCTCCGTATAAAATATAATAAATTTTTAACTTTATATTTATATACGTTTATTATAGCATATATTACATTTAAAGCTTATATTTTTTCTAAAAATTTTACCATTATCAAAATAATCTACCAAAAAACATCCTATAATTGTAATATATATATAACCGATTTAAGAATTCTATTTATTAGATTGACATATTTACAAAGTTGCTAAAACTTTAGGTGCATATCTTCACTAGAAATCATAAATATATTTGTGGATACAACCTGCTGCTTAGAACCTTCAACGATATTTTCATAGCTTTTTAGAATCAAAATATTTATGATTTCGGTAAGTTATCACTTAAATTTAATTTTAAATTTTACCATTTAATTTAAAATTAATGTTTTCAAAATAATACATATCATTTTCAACTTTTAGTAATTCCCAAAATAATTTATGCTTCCTTGCTTCAGTATTAAATTCATCTTTAATACTTTTATTATTTTTCTTAATGTTATTTATGATTGTATTAATATTGTTTCTTCTCCAATTATTATAATCAAACTCCATCTCTGAAAGCACTTTAGTAGTCGATGAAAATTCTATACTTGGCCCATTTAAATCTCTTTCAAGATTTCTTATAGTATATGAGTTTTGCCCTGGATCTAAAATTATGAAATATCCATAATCAAAAGTGCTTCTAATAAGTCTGCCATATATTTGCTTAGCTTTAATACATACCTGCGGATAATTCACATCCTGATACCCCTTCTTCTGGTATGTAGTAATTGCTCTTAAAATAGGATATTCTGGACTATAGTTAGGAATTTTATCTAACATAACACAGCTTAATGCGTCTCCAGGTACATCTATCCCCTCAAAAAAGCCCTTGCTTCCAAGTATTATAACTTGCCTATTTTTATCATTTAGAGCTCTTACTGATTTTTTACTCATGTGTACTTCTATTTTTGTTCCTCTAGTAAGCAGTTCAAGCTCTTCACTCACAGCAGTTCTCCTTGCATTATTATTGAATAAAACAAGAATATGACCATTTATTTTTAATGCAGTATTATAAATAAATTTGGAAACATTTTTTATATATGATGGTTCATCATACCTCCCAACATCTTTTAAAGCAAAGATTTTAGTCCTTTTCTTTAAATCAAAAGTTGGTGGAATTATAAACTCCTTTGCTTTTTCCTGTCCTAAATGCTTTTTTATTTTATTAAAAGAATTTTCTATTCTCAATGTTGCCGATAAGAACGTCGTACTTTTAACGTCTTTTAACATATGTTCATTAACCATTTCTCCTACATTTAAAGGAACATTTTTAAGTATGAATGATTTATATTCTGAGTCTACTTCTAATATTTTTGCATAGAACACTGAGCTTTCTAAAAACTTATCTAAAACATCAAATGCACTTTTAAGCTTTGCTATATAATCGGATAAATTCTTGTGGTCAATATCCCCATCTATTTCGTCATCTAAAGTTATATTATAAATATAGTCATTTAACATCTTATATAGTGGATATATACTTTCTTTCAAAACTGATATCTCAGACCCTATGGCATTTGTTATTCCTTTTAAATCTTCTCTTGGGATGAAAAATTCAGTAGTAAAATTATATTCTCCGCTGATAAGTCTCAGGCTTCTAAAATCATTTAATAATATATTTATATTTACTATAATATCATTTGCTAAATACACAATTTTATCTTTTTCTATGGTTTCCCTATAACCAAAGCTGGCATTTAAAGTTAAAAGCATAGCTATAATACTCGGGTGACCTTTTTCTATAAGATCTAGCAATTGTATAAATTCAGCTGACGAAAATTCCTCAGCAAAAAAATCATAACACTTCTCCATTAAGTTATGACCCTCATCAATAATTATGTGGTTAATTTTTTTCTTTTCAGTATATGGCCAGCATGCTAAAAGAGAATGATTAATAACTGTGATGTTTTCCTCAGGCAGCTCATTATACCTTTTTCTCAAAAAGCAAGCCCTTGTGCATTTATCAAGCTTACATTGTTCACTATCACAATTAACTTCCCTGATGTACTTATCCAATTCTAAATGTTTTTGAACTAGATAATTTATATTTTCTATATCTCCATAATTACCGCTTTCACAAAGTCTTCTTAGAAAAAGCAATGCTAGATTCCCTTTTTCATCCATCTGAAATTCTTCACATCTATTTATTCTTTCTATGCAAAGATAATTTCCTTTCCCTTTCATAGCACCATAATCTAATTTATCATCTAATCTTAATTTTTTAAGTATAGTCGGAATATCTCTCTCAATAAGCTGATTTTGTAATTCCTTTGTGTTTGTAGATATAATAAAGCTAGCATCATCTTTTCTATTTTTCTGCTTATTTAGGTACGTTTCAATAGCAGCTATTATTACATACGCAAAAGTCTTCCCGCTTCCAGTTGGTGCCTCTATAAATATCCTCTCACCTTTTTCAAAGTTTTCTCTTATCTTTTTTGCAAATTCCTTTTGATCTTTTCTATACTGGTATCCAAAATCCCCACCATTGTTCCATATCTCTTCATTTTCAAGTAAATCTTCATATTTCAAATAATCTATAGGAATTTTCTTTAGCTTAAGTTCCTCTTCTTTGTTCTCTAGGTAATTTACATATGTATAACCTTCATCAATGAAAAAAGGAGGCTTCAATAAATGCTTAGTCCATGGCCATTTTTGTAAATACTGATATTCTTTAATAATTAGATTATGTAGAGATTTATCCTTTTTTCTGCTATTTTCTTCTCTATTCCATTGCCTTAAGAGTAGTGAATTAACTACTTTTAAGGTGTCTATTGAATCTGATAGTCCTCTATGTAATTCATCTTTATTTAAATTAGTAATTTCTTTAATTAAAGAATTTAAATTATATTCTTTTCTCCATGGTTCTAAAATTATTGCAAGTTCCATGGAATCCATTATTGTATTTTTTATTTCAGGAATATAAAAAGATAAAAATTTTCTTTCAAAATTTCCATTATGACATATTAAAGGTAAATCTTCTAAAAATTCCAGTACTTCTTGTTTTATTGAATTCAAACTTCTAGCACTTAGTAAATCTGCCTCCTTTAAATCACTGCAGAGACTGTAAATACTTATTGGCACGCGTCCTCTTGGTCTTATTAATGTATTATAAGTAGTTATAACTCCATTCTTAACTTTAACAGCTCCAATTTCTATAATTTCTGAGCATGTTTCATCAAGTCCAGTTGTTTCTATATCTAAATATATTACATTATCTAAAACACTGATTAAATCTTCTAGCATCTTTTCCCCTACTTACTCTTTTAAATACTGTTTTGCGATATTTAAAATTTTCTTAAAATCATCTTTATACTTTACAACATGCTCAAATAATTCTGCATGTGCTGGTTCTTTATATCTATGTGAAATTCTATTTCTAAGAAGTCTTGATTTTTCTAAGAAGTTAAACAACTCAGCATCAAGTACTTTTTCCTCTTTTAACACTTCCAAACTATCATTTAAAGTCATACCTATTTTATATTTTTTTAATGACTTAAGAGTTACTGATGTAAAGTCTTCTAGTATTGTATTAAAACTTACAAATAATTGTCTCAAACTAGATTTTGCAAGCTTAATCATTATTTTATTATCACTATTGTTTTCTAATATCTCAATGCACTCATCGATATCACTTATACACTCTTGAAAATCTTCAACTATCTTTATAAGTCTTTCTTGATTCATGACAACACATCCCTTCTTCTAAACCAAAAGAAATTCTCATTTTCTCTATATATTATATCAACTTCGTCTTTATACTTTTCTAAAATAACATTATTATCATTAGAATATATAATTTTACCTTCATTTAATACATTTATCTTTAAAAATATAGTTAATTCTCTACTTCTTAAATCTATAACATCAATTTCTTTACCCAAAGTTCTTTCTAAAAATAATTCAAGTTCTAATATTTTATCTAAAGGTATATTTTCTATACCTATTACTGCTATATCTATATCTGACTCTTGAGTGAAATCATCGTTGTTAAAACTTCCAAAAGTGAGCATACTTGAAATGCTATATCTTTCTAGAAGATTATTTACTTCTTCACTTTTTAGTTTGCTCATAATTTGTTTTTTTTCATCTGCCAACTTCATCTTGTTCACCCGCCAATTTACAATAATTTATGTAATAAATTATAACACAATTTTATTTAAACATATTTATTATTTTGGACTTTATAAATAATACTATGCAACTTATATTTTTTCAATATAGATCTCCCACTCTAAAACTAAATTTGTGTGATAACTTACCGAAATCATAAATATTTTGATTCCGAAAAGCTATGAAAATATCGCTGAAGGTTCTAAGCAGCAGGTTGTAACCACTCTAGCATGCTCCCACTTTCAGTGTGACAAGCTAAAGTGTAACAACCTACAACTAAGAACCTTTAACAGCTCATTTTCAAATGTTTTCTCCACAAATATATTTATGATTTCTAGTGAAGATATGAGCTTAAAGTTTTAGTAACTTTGTAAATATGTTCATCTAATAAGTCTAAATATTAAAATTATAAAGCCCATAATTGTATTTATAGGCACATTAAACTTATTCGCGCACCTTAAAATACTCTCATGGGCTTTTATCTTACTGGAACTCCAGAAGGAATTTGAACTCACAATACTATAATGAATGAAACAGTATACACCATTCTATTATATTATGATTGCCTAAATTCTTAATAAAAAAAGCATTCTCTAATCAGACATTCCACTGTTTGACATAATCATTAATATCAATATCAAGTTTGTACATTATCATAAATTAAGCATATTTCATTCACACATTATTTCTAATTTTACTAAAGTAATTTCTTTTCCTTTATAAGATTTCGGGATTATCCATGTTTCACTGAAATCACCCACTACATTTATACTATTATTCTTAATATAATCAGCAAGCTTTTTATAATATTTATATTTATTATAACTGTTATCATCAAATATTATTGAAACATAATAACCTTCTGGTAATATATTATAATTATTAGCATCATATTTATCATCGATATAATATCTAATATCCATATTAACAATCTTATTTTCTACTATGTATTTTTCATATAAAGTTCCAACCCCAAAAATTGAATATACTTCCCTTTGCTTGCTTTCAACATCTAAAATTGCTCTTCTTAAATTTACTTCTTGTTCTTCGATATTATTAGAAACATAATTATAAGAAATATATCTACGCTCTTTATTAAATTCTATAAATACCTCATTACTTTTCGAATTCATTGCATCAGTTATAGTAGTTCTTAACTTTTCCATAGAATTTTTTATTTCTAGCAATTCTGAAATTTTTAAATCAAATATATCTATCTGGTTATCAATAATTGACAAAGTGTCTTCTATTGAAGAATCATGATTAATAACATTTTTTATTTCTTCCAGTGACATTCCCATTAATTTAGAATTCTTTATAATATCAATAATTACAAATTGATCAATTGAATAATATCTATACTTATTTCGCTGATTAATAAGTGTTGGTTTAAATAATCCTATATCATCATAATATCTTAATGTTTTTACTGGTATATTAAATAATTTTGATATTTCTCCAATAGTAAAATATTTATTCACTTCATCCTCCACGTTGAAAATAATTTATCCTAATCATTCTATTACACGTTAAAAATAATTAATCCTAAATACATTATATTATTTTTAGTATAATTAGTCTTTTCATTAGTACTCTGTTTTATTTAGCATTGTAGCATATGAACCTACTGGGAAGTTTTTCACTTTTCCCATTTCATATGATTCATATCCATATATTTTTCCATATGAACGCATTTTATTTAAATCTAAATCCTCAATTACAGTTCCTACTGTTGGTACCACTCTCTCCAACCAAGTAAACCAATATAAATTTTCTTCTATTTTTAAATAAAAGCATCTATCAGTATCACAAAGTCCTTTTTCTATTCCACTTACACAATGCCATGTATAATAATTTTCATTTAAATATATATGCTCATAAGTATCATTGGAACTATACTTAAATAATATTCTTTCACCTATTAACTCGCTTGTAAACTTATGTTTTAATGTATTACTATTAAATTTTGTATCTATTGAAGCATGTGTAAACTCTGCTTTAACTGATGTTAATGGTAATCCCTTGTCTCCTCTTTCAAACTGCGAGATAGCTACTTCCTCTTTATTAGGTAATTCAGCTATTAATGTTGTGGCTATATTTTTATTAAAATCAATAACTGTAGTAAATGATTTAGCTTCTCCAAATGACCATATAAAATCTATTATATATATTTTTTCTCTTGGAGATACTGCTGTATAAATAGCCGATATTTTTTCCTCTACTTCTCCATTTATATATTTTACTTTTATAGTTTCATTATCTAAAAATTCATAAATCGTTTCATATCCATTTTCATAATTTAGTGTTACCTTTCTTCCTACTAATTCATCCGCCTGAGGCAACTTAAATTCGCTAAATCCTTGTGATAACTCTTCAACTGTTGGGAAATCTCTTTCTTGTACTTTATTCATAAAACCGTTCTCCTTACACTTCATAATTTTCTTGTGATTACAATTATAAAGGATACAGTAGCTAGAGTGTCAATTATATTTCTATCTATAATATATTTATCAATTATTTCACTATTATGATACAATACCATATTTATATACATCCTTGTAAATTCTTCTAATGTTAAGATTTCATCTAATCTATAGTCTCTATGATACACATCTTCTAAATTCCTTTTGAACTACTCAAGGAGTGTATATCTTATTTTTTTTATGCTCTTTACAAAACGTAACTTTCTAAATTAGTCTTTATCGTAACTTATCCGTAAATTTAAATTGAATATAAATTTCAAGAGAATAAAATAAGCTTGAAATAATATCTACATTTTCAAGCTCACTTTTTTGTTTATATAATTTTCTCAATTATTTTTAGAAATGTTTTATACTAGAACATATTGTAATTGAGTTTCTACATTAATTATTCTCATTTAATGCAATTAGCTCAATAGAGTTTCACTTGCAAATTTATTATTACAATATATATCTCTAAATCAATCCCTCAATTTTTTTATTTCTTTTTAAATATGCATTTGATATTTTTAAAAACTCCTGTAGATTACAATTTCCTGTTCTTTCACCTATTCCACCCAACGTGCAATCCACATATTTAGCACCACTTTTAACTGCCTCTAGGGAAATTGGAATCGCCATTCCAAAATCATTATGAGCATGAATTTCTATTTCTATTCCGGTATTGTTTACTAAAGTTTTAATTGAATCCTTTATAAGTGAAGGCATTGATATTCCTACGGTATCTGCATATCTTGCCCGCTTTACACCCATACCAATAATTATTTCACACAAATTTATAAGATAGCTAATGTCTGCCCTAGAAGCATCTTCAAAACCTATAGTAACTTCATAACCTTTATCCCTCGCTAAAAATACACATTCCTTAAGATTTTCTTCAACCCACTTTTTATCCTTTCCTAAATTCGAATATATTTGTATATCCGATGTAGGAACGCTAATATGAATAATATCTGGTTTACACTCCATTGAATGAAATATATCATTTTTATTCATTCTATTCCAAGCGGAAATCAGTGAATTTTTTCTTATTTCTAATATCCGCTTAATGCATTCTTTTTCTAAATCTCCCATTGCAGGTATGCCTGCCTCTATCTGATAAATCTTCATTTTATCCATATATTTCGCAATTTCAATTTTTTCATCAATTGAAAAAGCTTTTCCTGCACATTGTTCACCATCTCTTAAAGTTGTATCTACAATATATATTTCATTGTCTAATTTTTCATTATAAATCAATATATCACCACCTTATAAAATCTAAACACACAGTTTCTTATATAATCTTTTTATTTCATCATTACTTAATCCCCCACGCTTTTGTGTGCTCAATTTTCTTACATCTTCCAACATAATTGTTAAATTATCATGCTCATATTTTATGTTTAGTTCTTCTAATTTTATTTCTAATGCATTTACACTTGAATGCTTACCTATAATAATATTTCTTTTCCTTCCAATTTCACTAGGGTCATATGGTTCAAAAGTTCTTGAATCTTTAGCTATTCCATTTACATGAATTCCTGATTCTACATTGAAAATATCTTTTCCTATAAATGGTGCATTACCTCTGATTTTACTTTCAGTAATATCTTCAAATATGCTTAATACCTTGGGAAATAGCTTATAATTACTATGATCTTTTATTTTCTCTAAAAAAGAAGACCCTCCTAATATTTCTTGAAGAGGAGCAAAGCCACCAATTCCTGCAAAAGTCGTTACAACTTTTTTTCCTCCAGCTTTAACCCATTCTAAACTCATAGCCGTAGCTGATTTATAATTATTTTTTATACTTAGCTCTATATTATTTCCAAAGAACTTTATTATCTCTAAAAAAATCTGCTGATAATCATAAAAGATAATGTCATCAAGTCCTACTATTCTTGCATTCATTTTGTTATATATATTTAGCTTATTGTCTAATATCTCATATAATACATTAACACTTTCTATTTCAATTTTATTATTGTTAGATATTATGAATTTTACATCTTGAGGCAATGGTGATAGTTCTTCATAGAGCTCTTGCGTAATTTCTATATAATCGCTTCCTATTATATATAGTAATTTTATCAATTCTCTTACCTGTGCGCTTTTCTCTTTTAACTTATCACCAAATATTTCTCTCAAAACAATTATTGTCCTATCTATAATTTCGATTTTTCTTTCATCCATAATTCCACCCCTTTTTAATTTCAAATTTTTTCCACATGTAAATATAATCTATCTAAAAGGAGCCTACTTAATATATTTATATATATTAAACAGGCTCCCTTGCCAACAAAAAATAGCCTAAAACAAAACTTCTTAGTTTGGTTTTAGACCACATTGTCTTTGTTAATATGCTATTTTATACATATATTATCACATAACCAATGCTTTGTATATATATTTATTTGAAATATTTCATGCTAGTCTTTTTTAATTCTCTTGTGCTATACAAAATTTTGTAATTTTCAATTCCTATATCATCAGCTATCTGCTTAATAATTTTGTTACAGCTTTCCTTATCTTTCTCGTGTATCATTGTGTATAGATTATAATCCCACGAACCAAAAGGTTTCCTTTCATAACAGTGTGTAACTACAGAAATGGATGCCATATATTCTCCAATTTCATCTAATCTTTCATCATCAATCTTCCAAACTACCATTGCATTAGCTTTAAATCCAGCTTTTCTATGATAAAGTATTGCTCCTATTCTTTTTAATATTCCAGTTTCACTATAATTTCTGATTTTATCTATAAGCACATCTTCATCCATACTAAGCTCTTTAGCTATATCCTTATACGGATTAGTTATTATAGGAATATCCTCTTGCAATCTAATTATTATTTTCTTATCAAAATCACTAATCATTTGTATCATCTCCTTGAAGATTTAAAGCCACTTTAATCTTAAATAACTTAACTGAAGGTAAACTCATTATTTCTTCCAAACCAGTATTTCTCTTTATTTCTTCAAGAATATTAATCAAATTCTCTTCTGAACGCGTTATCATGGTAAACCACATATTATACTCATCTTCTCTTATATAATTGTGAGTTACTTCATCATACATATTTATATATTCTGCAACCTTTTCAATTTCATTTTCAGGCACTTTAGCTGCACAAAGAGTACTTGTATATCCAATTTTTCTCGAATTAAAAATTCCACCTATTCTTCTTATTATTCCTTCATTTTTTAACTTATTTATTCTTTTTAATACTTCATTTTCTGTAAGTAATAATTTTTCCCCTAGTATTTTAAAAGGATTCTTATCTATTGGAATTTCATTTTGCATTAAATTAAGCAATTCTTTATCTGTTTTATCCATAGCAGTTCCTCCTCACTTAAAGTTTTGGAATGTCAAATAAAATCCTTGCCTTTAATTATTAAAAATGCAAATTTTATCTGATGCCATATAATCTCCGTCATTATAATATGCAGCTCTTGCTCTGCAGCCTCCACAACTTTTTTTATCTTTACAACTGTTACAAGTTCCTTTATATTCTTGAGTTCTTAGGTTATTGAGTAATTCACTATTTTTCCATATTTCATCAAATGGGATTTCTCTTATATTACCCGCTATTTCTGTTAAATAAGCACAAGCCTGAACATCTCCTTTTGGATTAATAATACAATAGCTTGTTCCTGCAATACATCCACGTTTAAATCTACTATTTACACCTAAATCTTCTGCAATTCTAACAAATTGTGGAGCACAAGTTGGCTTTATTTCTATGTTTACTTCACTTTGCTTTTTCATTATTGACGTTAATAACTCTTCATACTCTTTTGAATTTAATAATTCATCTTCAATATCTTTTCCTCTTCCTGTAGGTACAAGGAAGAATATATGATGAGCTGCTGCTCCCATAGCTACTGAAAAATCAGTCAAACTAATTATCTCATCTTTATTCCAACCCATGACAGTTGTATGAATTTGAAATCTGATTCCTAAATCTCTACAATTTTTCATTGCATAAATGGTATCTCTAAAAGCTTCATCATTTCCTCTAAATTTATTATGTTTTTTTGAATCAAGACTATCAAGACTTATGCCTATTGCAGAAATACCAGCAGCTTTTAATTTTTCTGCCATTTCCCTTGATATAAGGGTGCCATTTGTTCCAAGGACAGGTCTTAAGCCAGCTTTGGATGCATAATTTATTAATTCAAAAATATCCTCTCTCATTAATGGTTCTCCACCAGAGAATATCATTATTTTAAAATTAGCTTTTGCAATTTGATCTATAAGTAACTTTGCTTCTTCTGTATTTAATTCACCTTGACTTTCTTTGCCTGAATCTCTATAACAATGACTGCACTTTAAATTGCATTTATTTGTAGTATTCCATGATATTATCATTTGCATTCACTCACCTTTACATAAAATCTCATATACCCTTTTGTATTTCTTATTTCATAATATTAATTTCATCATCTGTAAGATAGCAAGCAGGATCCTCTGCCCAAAAATCATTATGTACAGCTTCAGCTCTAGTTCTGAAATTGCCATTACAAACATTTAACCATTTACAAGAAGAACATCTACCCTTTAATAATTTTTTTCTATTTCTAAGACCATTTAATATTTCATTTTCAGAATTTCTCCATATAGATCCGAATTTTTCTTCTTTCACATTTCCAAAAGTATGCTGCCAAGTAAATTGATCTGGATGAACATTTCCAAAAAAGTCTACATTAGCAAAAGCCATTCCTGATCTATTTCCACCATTAGTCTTTAAAAGTTTTAATATGTTATCTGATTTATCTTTAAATTTCTCTAATGACTTTAAATATGTATAAACGGCATCTGCATGATTATCAACTGTAAGTATCTCAACACTTGGACCAAATTCTATTGCCTTACTTATGATTAAGTCTAGAGCTTGTCTTGTTTCTTCCTTAGAAATATCTTCATCTACCATTTTACTTCCTCTTCCCGAATATACTAAATGATAGAAACACACTCTAGGTATCTTTTCTTCTTTTATTAGCTTAAATATATCTTCCAATTCTTTATAATTATTTTTATTTATAGTAAACCTAAGACCTACTTTTTGATCAACTTCAATGCAATTTCTTATTCCTCTTAAAGCACTGTCAAAAGCACCATTAACACCTCTAAACTCATCATGATTTGATCCTATACCATCAAGGCTTACACCTACATACCCAAGATTTATTTTCTTTAAAGATTTGCAAACATCTTTATCTAAAAGAGTCCCATTAGTAGATATTGTACTTCTTATTTTTCTTTGACTTGCATACTCTAATAATTCCAAAATGTTTTCCTTCATCAGAGGCTCTCCTCCAGAAAACAATAATGCTGGTACGTTAAAATCTTTTAAATCGTCTATGAACTTTTTTGATTCATCTAACGCAAGCTCGTCATCATATCTTTTATTATCTGAACTTGCATAACAGTGTTTACATTTTAAATTACAAGTTTTTGTACAGTTCCAAGCAACTACAGGTCCTCTTCCTGGACTCACCCCATACTTTTCTATGGCTGCACCTTCTATATACCTTAAGCTATCTCCATAATTATTAGAATTACACAAAAGTTTAGTTATACTTATCATTTTCAAATCTCCTTACATCATTGATTCGTTATGATCTAAGCAATTTTTTAAATTCATAAACAAAAACAAATCTAAATCTTTTTAAATGAACAGAGCTATATTAAAATCAAAACCATAGAGATAATTACTCTCTATGGCTTTAATTAATTATTCTTCATTATACCATGAATTGTTAATGCAGTAAAACAATACTATTCTAAAATATATGACACCTTATACCATCGATACTATCCGAAATCTGCAGCATAAAATACCGCCAATACTTTTGTAATTGGCGGTATCAAATATTTTTATTTTTTCACTGTTTGCCTGACAGAGAGCAGTTCATAGTGCGACAGCCCACTTTTATGGACTAGTATAAAATTATTTTTAAATAACTAATTCTTGTACTACTTTTCCACCCTCGATATGTTCTTCTACAATTCTTTCTACATCTTCAACCTTTACATTTCCATACCAAGTTCCTTCAGGATAAACAACTACTATAGGACCTTTATTGCAAACTCCTAAACACCCTGTATTAGTTACCATAACTTCATTTATTAAATCCCTATCTTCAACTTCTTCCATAAACTTTTGTACAACCTTTACCGAATCTTTAGAATAACACATTCCTTTTTGCATTCCATTAACTCTACAACTTGCACAAACAAAAATATGATGTTTAATATCTATCATTTCACTCATCTCCTATTTTTATTAAATATTTATACTTTGATGTATATTCCATACCAGAAAGAAGAGGTACTCTTTTGTATGGTGTTGCATTGATAATATGGCTGTAGGATTTCTTAAGCAGAAGTTGTTCCATTTGAGCTTGTGAAGTGAGAGTCCAAAATTTTATTTTGGGTTCTCGAACTTCCTCAGCGAATGAAATGAGTCGAGCTTCCTTAGGAAAGCTGGAGAATGCTCAAATGGGTGCAACTTCTGCTTCTAGAAATTCACAGATATATTATCTATCAACCGAAACAACAGAGTACCTGTTCTTTCGTTGGATATCACATTAAGCTCTTAGCATTTCTTCAACTTCAGTTCCTTTTAATATAGCTTCTGCTGCTTTTTCAACAGCTGTTTCAATGGTTTCACATGTCATAAAAACTTCTATATTCATACTTTTAAATTTTCTTTTTGGTTCATCACCAATTCTAAGACAAAGTACTCCATTGCAGTCTGAAACAACTTTTGAAAGCTTAGCAAACTTATCTTCCTCTTCCTCACAAACTTCTTTACCATTACAATATTTCTCAACATTTCTTTTTTCCAAATATCTTGGCTCTCCATTTTTATATTCATAGATATAAAATTCAGATGCATGTCCAAAATGCATATCCACGCCTATTCCACTTTTTGATGCAATAGCAAACTTTAGTGGTTTTTCTTCTGTAACTTCCTTTACGTTTGATGGCTTATTAAATTTTTGAGATTGATCATCTCCAAGTAAACCAATAGCATCTGCTCTGCATTGCTTACAATGATACATCTGTTCAATATGCTCTCCACATTTTTTTCTTAAATCCATTATTTCCTTATTACTTGTAAGAGGCATATTTTCAAAGACACTTCCTTTTACAGGAATCATTTGCATTATATTTGTTATTCCTGCTCCAAGTTCCTTTGCTTTTTTTGTTACTTCCTCTATATGATGATCATTAATTCCCTTAAGCATTACTATATTGACCTTAACCATAATTCCTCTATCAGCTAAATACTTAATACCTGATAATTGGTTATTTAAGAGAATTTGAGCTGCCTCTTCACCAGTATAAGTAACCCCTAAGTAATCTACGAATTTATATACTTTAGCAGTTATTTTAGGATCAATAGCATTCATTGTTACAGTTACATGACTTACGCCTAAATTAATCAGCTCTTGAGCATAAAATGGAAGCATTAATCCGTTTGTTGATAAACAAAATGTAACTTCTGGATCATGTTCTCTTATAAGCTTCAAAGTTTCCCTAACATTATCAAAGTTAGCAAGAGCATCGCCAGGTCCAGCTATTCCAATAACTTTTAAGTTGTCCATTTTTGATTTTACGAGTTTGTATTTAGCAAAAGCTTCCTCTGGAGATAATACTTCAGTTGTTACCCCAGGTCTGCTCTCATTAACACAATCAAATTTTCTTAAACAATAATTGCAGCTAATATTACACTTTGGCGCTATAGGAATGTGCATTCTTGCATACTTGTGAGCTGATGAACAGCTAAAACATGGATGAGTTTTTGTTTTTTCTTCTACTTCTTCTCTGCTGATAATTCTTGCTTCCATCTTTTTCTCCCCCTCAATTGCTATATCTTTATTACTTATTTCAACTTCTTCCTTATAATATTCATTGTATAAATTCTCTCTAAAGGTCATTTCAGTCTTAGCAAGCATAACATTAGTAATTTGATCCCCTAAATTTAAAGATCCTTCATAGCCTATAGATAATATTCTTTGTCCACCGATCCTATCATGAATAGGAAATGACATTCGAATTAATGGAATCTTATGTTTTTCCTCTATTCTTCTTCCATCCGAGCTTCCAATCATTACATTTACCTTTAAATCTAAGGCGAATTTTTCTATTTCCTTAAAGTCTGCCTCATCTATGATTTTGCATTCACCTGCAAATAACTGATTTGAAAGTTCGTCAACTTCTTCCCTTAAGCTTGGTTCAAGTTTTTTACATACATCTCCACTTGCAATAAGTACTGGTACAGCTCCGTTTTCCACAGCTAATCTTGCAGTAGAGTATACAAAATCAGGTTCTCCAAATATAGCAATTCTAGCTTCTGCATTATATTTATGAGAATCAATCATAGCATCTAAATATCTTCCTCTTTGTTTTTTATATTTTTCTGGAATTGGATTTCCTGATATTTTAGCTAGCACTTTTAAAAAATTATCAGTATCTCTAAGACCTCTTGGAACATTAATTCTAAAATTCTTAACTCCAAAATTCTCCTCTAAATAACTTCCTACAGAATATTCTTCTTTAATAAATGTGGTTAATTCAATGGTAGCCTTTGCACCACCCATAAATTTAATTTCGTCTATACTCGTACCATTGCTTGGAAGCCTATTATATTTTTTGCTATGAACTCCATCTAAATTCTCCGATAAGTCAGGCAGCAATATATAATCAATTTTAAAATCCTCCAAGATCTCTTTTATCTCCCTCATATCTGCACTACTCATTGGCCCGGCAATAACATTTACCTTTTCATTTTTATCTGGATACATTTCTACATTTTCTACAACTGCCCTTAATGCTGTAAAATATCCGCCATATTGAGTTCCGCCATATCCAGGAGATTGTATTGGTATTAATTTAACTTTACTATCTGGATGTTTTTCATAAAATATCTTTGAAAGCCTTACTACATCCTCTCCTATGGTTTCTGCAAGGCAAGTTGTTGCAATACCTATAACTTCTGGGTTATATAATTTAATTAAATTTTCTAATCCTTTAATTAAATTATTTTCACCACCATAAACAGTTCCTTCTTCAGTTAGTGAAGATGAAGCAATATCTACAGGCTCATTATAGTGTGTTGCCATATGTCTTCTAATATATGTACTACAACCTTGTGATCCATGTAATATAGTCATACAATTCTTAATTCCATATAAAGCATTGCTAACTCCCATAGGCATACACATTTTGCATGGATTTACGGTTAGATTTACATAACTTTTAGATTCCTTCATTCTCTTCACTCTCCTTTACATACTTCCATACAGGACTATTAATTGAAAGATTAATTTCCTTTGCGAAATTAACAGCTCCCACAAAACCTCCAAGTGGATGCTTTCTTTCATGATTATGGTCACAAAAGGCAACTCCCAATTTATAAGCAAGTGGTCTTTCCTTAACTCCTCCAACTAAAATATCTACATCCTGCTCAATCATAAATTTTTCTAATTCCGAAGGATTTGCATCGTCCAAAACTACTGTTCCATCTTTAACTAAACTATTTATAACTTCATAATCATCTTTCTTTCCAGTTTGTGTTCCAACCATCACTGTATCTATTCCAAGTTCATTAAACTGTTTGATTAAGGAGATTGCTTTAAATCCTCCGCCTACATATATTGCGGCTTTTTTACCTCTAAGATTTTCCTTATATTTTTCTAATATAGGCAATATCTTTTCTTCTTCTTCCTTAACAAAAGCCTTAGCCTTTGCTAACATTTCTTCATCTCCAAATAAGCTTGCTATTCTGAGTAATGAATTTTTTGTATCTTCAAGTCCCACAAAACTTATTTTAACGAAAGGAATGTCCATTTCTGCTTCCATTCTCTTTGCTAAATATGTCATGGAGCCAGCACATTGAACAACATTAAAACTTGCGCTGCTAGCTTTGATTAATTTGTCATAGCTGGAATCTCCAGTAATAGTTGATATCACATCTACTCCAATTTTCTTTAGATACTCTTTAACAATCCATATTTCACCAGCTAAATTGAAATCTCCTAACATATTAATTCCTTTTCTCTTAGGGAGAATATTTCTAGAAAATAAATTCATTAGTGCATTACATGCTAATTTATATCCTTTAGATTTATTTCCAGAAAAACCTGGCGACATAACTGGAATGACAGGTACATTATATTTTTCCTCAGCCATTTTACATACTGCCTTAACATCGTCACCTATTACTCCAACAATGCAAGTTGCATAAACGAAAATCAACTTAGGATTATGATTTTCCATTATCCCTTCTATGGCAGCAATTAATTTTTTTTCACCACCAAAAATAACATCTTGTTCACTTAAATCTGTTGAAAAACTATTTCTATATAAATTATCACCACTTGAAAGACTTCCTCTTATATCCCAAGTGTAACTAGCACATCCAATAGGTCCATGAACTATGTGGTATGCATCTGTTATTGGATTTAATACAACTCTTGCTCCACAATATACACACGCTCTTTGGCTAACTGATCCTGATACACTATCGCCATCACACTTCATAGATTTTTTGTTATGCCCCTCTTTAAAACACACAAAATCTTCTCTTTCTTCAAGAAGTGAATTACTTATTTTCTTTTCCATAATGCCACACCACCTTTTGAATTTATAATTATAGATTGAGAATTGAGAATAAAGGATGAAAGTTAACTTTACTTTAAATAATGCACATAATACATTTTTTACAAATTCCTTATAACTAAATTTATTACTCATTCTACATTCTCAATTTTCAATATTAATAAGCATTAAAAGCCTTATTAATAGATAGAGCAATTGACATGCTTTATCCATGTTCAATTGCTCAATCATTGAAATTATTAACTTTTTTTGAATTTAACATATCTTTTAAAATCTTAATTGCATCATAGCTGCTTTTTTTATATGTGTATATATGTTGCAAAACTAATTCGTCATCATAATTCTAAAAATATTGCAAGAATTTTAGCCTCAATTGTGAATTGCAACATATACATATGATTTGGTTTATACTATTTCACACACTCTTTCCAAATAAATAAATAAAAAAACAAATTTAAATTTTAGATATACACCGCACCAGAAATGGTGGGTACTTTCTTAAACAAATAAATCAACATTTACACTTAACTTGCAGTGAAAACTTTATCCAAAATACACATCTTTCCACTAAATACTTATTAAACACTCACTTCACACACTATTTTTAGATAAATAATTTTAAAAATAAATTTAAGTTTTGGAGTATACATTACACCAGAAATGATAGGTACTCTTTTGTAACCACAAGGGTCATAATATGCAGTGTTGCATTTAGAATATAGCTGTAGATATTTCTTCATTAGAAGTTGTTCCAAATATGCTTGTTCAAAGCATGCTTTGAAGCTAGCATTTTGGGTACAACTTGTACTGGTAGAAATCCACAACTCTATTCTATAGCAACCGAAACAACAGAGTACCCGCCCTTTCGGTTAACTACCACACAACTATAAATTCCACATATTTATCTACATTACTAATTCAAAATCTTCATCTTTTACGTCTCTATCTTGTCTATCCATTAATGCACCAAGCATTAATTCTAATAATCTCATAGCACCTCTATATCCAACATTAGGCATATATGAATGAACATATCTATCTAATACTGGGAATCCAATTCTAACTAGTGGGATATCTTCAGCTCTTGCTATGTATTTACCATGAGTTCCACCCATTAGTAAATCAACAGATTCATTCTTAATTAATTGATGTAATTCAAAAAGATCAGCATCTTGTTTAGCTATGCAGCCTTCAACACCAAATTCATCAAATAATGCTTGCATTTGTTTTTCAAATACATTGGATGGAGTTCCTGTAATTACATACTTAGGAATCATTCCAAGCTCTAATAAGAATTTAGATAAAGCAATTAGCACATCTGGATCTCCATATAAGGCTACTTTCTTTCCATCATAATATGGATGAGAGTCAATCATTATATCAACTAATTGTCCTCTTTCTTCTTCAAGTTCATAAGGAACTTGTTGCTTGCTGAATTTACTTAATTCCATAATTAATTCATCTGTAGAACCAATACCTATTGGCATCTTTAATGTAGAGTATGGAATCTTGAATGATTTTTCAAGAGTAGATGCTCCTGCTTCTGAAGCAAAACTTCCTAGTGCTAATGTTTTTTCGCAGTCACCTAATTCAATAATATCTTGAATCTTTGTACCACCCTTTGGATACATTTCATATTTTCCAGTCATTGGGGCATCTAAAACTCCAGTTGTATCTGGTAACATTGTAAAATCTACACCCATAAGTTTTAATAATCTCTTTACTTCACGCATATCGCCAGGGTTAACGAATCCAGGAATTACGCACATTTTTCCGTTCTTTACTCCAGTTGTTTTAGATAAACCTTTAATAAAGCCAGTAACCATATTAGAGAATCCTGTAATATGTGATCCAACATAACTTGGGGTATTTGCATGTAACACATATTTTCCTTCTGGAATATCTATAGCATCAATAAAACCTTTTAAATCATCACCAATTGTTTCTGATAAACATGTAGTATGAACTGCAATTATTTCTGGATTATACATATCAAAAATATTTTTAACAGCAGTTTTAATATTGCTACCACCACCAAATACGCAAGCACCTTCACTAAATGATGAACTAGTTGCTATAGCTGGTTCTTTGAAATGTCTAGATAAAACTGTTCTATGATATGAGCAACAACCTTGTGAACCATGACTGTGGGGCATACATCCATGAACTCCAAGAGCTGCATACATAGCACCAACAGGTTGACATGTTTTACTAGGATTAATAGTAATCGCTTTTCTTTCCTTAATTTCTTTAGGAGTTAAATCTAACATTATACCTCACCTCCAAATGTTCCTTCTAATATTGATTCAGTTTTCCATGGAGCTACAGTGTATTTCCATGCTGGAGTATATAAACTCATTGTTACATCTCTACCAAAGTTTGCAGCACCCTTAAATCCTGCATAAGGTCCACTATAATCATAAGAGTGCAATTGTCTTGATAATACTCCACCTTTTTGTATTATATATTTATCCTTAATGCCCGAGAAAAACATGTCAAGTTTTAACTTTTTAATAAATTCTTCTGTTTCAAATTCATTTAAGTCATCAACTACAATCGAACCTTTTTTCATGTCACGCATCATACCTGGATAATATTCTAAATTAATGATTTCTTTCTTTAATTCTTCTAATTCTTCATCTGTTTTAACTGGTTTATATTTACCTTCAATTTTTTCTACTTCTAATACTTCGATATTTTTTAAATCCGCATCTTCAATTATAGTTGCTATTACTTCTCTACCTTCATAGTCGTCTCTATGTGCAAATTCAAATCCTGCAACTAATGTTTCTACACCTAAATCATTTAATAGCATTTGATAATGGTGAGATCTTGAACCTCCAACATATAAACCTGCCTTTTTACCAGTTAACTTGCTTTTATAATAATCCATATCATCTTTAATATCTTCAAGCTCTTCAGCTATAACAGCCTCTGTTCTTTCTGTGAATTCTGGATCATTAAAGAATTTCGCAATATCTCTTAAAGTTCTAACAGTACAATCAACCCCGATAAAATCAACTTTTATCCATGCAGTACCATATTGAATTTTCATCATTTCTGCGATATAATTAATGGAACGGTGACATTGGACTAGATTTAAATCTGCAGTATGGGCTTTTCTTATATCGTCAATGCTAGCATCACCTGTCATGACTGATATAACTTCATAGCCTATTTTCTTTAGAATTCTTTCTATTTCCCAAGCGTCACCACCTATGTTATATTCACCAAGGATATTAACTGAATGAGTTTTTGGTGTGTAATCCATAGTTCCTATTACAGATTTTATCAGCTTGTTATTTGCAATATGATGTCCGGCTGATTGAGATACACCTTTATATCCTTCACAAGGGAATGAAATAACATCAATTCCATACAATTCTTTAGATTCATTTGCAACTGCTGGTAAGTCATCACCTATAAGTCCAACTGGACATGTCGCACAGATAAATATTGCTTTTGGATTAAATATATCTACAATTTCTTTTATAGCAGCCTTTAATTTCTTTTCTCCACCAAATACGATATCACTTTCACCTAAATTTGTAGAAAAACAATATTGTATAAAGTTTCCGTCGCCTTTCTGTGGTATTGCTTTATTTCTTCTAGTACCCCATGAATAATATCCACATCCTATCGGTCCATGAGTTAAAAGTACTATATCTTTTAATGGTCCAAGAACAACACCTTTACATCCAGCATAACAACATCCTCTATGTGTCATAACTCCTGGTATAGTTCTTCTATTTGCATCTATTTCTTGAGTTTCCTGCTCAAGTTCAAGCATATGTTTCTTTCTGTTTTTATATACTTTGGCACTATACTTGTCCAAAACACTATCAACTTTACTCATTAACTTCACCTCCACACTTTAAATTGCCTCTTCACCTATTTGTCCATCTCTGACTCTGTATACTTCTTCAACTGGTAATACAAATATCTTTCCATCTCCTGGAGTCCCAGTTGAATTTACACTTATCACGGTATCTACTACTGTTTTTACTTCGTCATCTTTTACTACTAAAGTTATAAATCTTTTAGGTATTAATCTTCCTCTTTCTGATAAATTCTCACCATACGATGTTGGCGGTACTTCACCAGTTTCCATGTAAGCTTCAACTAAAGCTATATCAATTGATTTCTTGCCTCTTCCAAGTACTTTTCTGCAAGTAATGGATGGAAAACCAGCTTCTGCGAGTGCTTCTTTAGTTTTATTAACTTTATTCAAACGAATAATACACATAACTTCTTTCATAAAGCTATTCCTCCTATTTCAATTTTATAATCCTGATTTCCCACTACTTACAGTGTATACTTCCTCAATCGGTGCAACGAATATTTTTCCATCTCCAAATGCACCTTTTTCTCCAGTTCTAGAATTTCTTATTATTACTTTTATGACATCGTCTTTATCTTCATCTTTAACTGCAATCAGAAGCATCTCTTTTGGAAGCTCATCATAATATACCTCTCCAACTTTGATTCCTTTTTGTTTTCCTCTACCGTAAACTGCCATCTTCGTTACTTCTGGGAATCCAGCATCCAATAATTCTGAAAGCACAGTACTAACCCTTTCTGGTCTTATTATTGCTCGAATCATATACATATCTCTCTATCTCCTTTTATTTAATATTTTGTTTTATATATTTTTCAACTTAAATTTCACATTATAAATAATTGAATTCAAAAAATCCTGAATGGAAAAGTGGTGCTCCAAAAGTGATGCACCAAATCTTGTATTTGGATAACAGAACTTTCCACTTGCGGGCATCTTGTATTTGGATAGCAGAACTTTCGCCTTGTGGGAATCTTCTATTTGGTTAGCAAAACTTTCTTTATGAGCTTCAACATTAATCAATAATTGTGAATTGTAAATTAATAATTGTGCTTTTATCTTAGATATCCATTAAACCATATTCCATTAATATTTCTTCTAATCTTTCTTGTTTCATTGGTTTTGGAATAACAAACATTTTATTTTCGTTTATATTCTTAGCCAATGTTCTGTATTCATCTGCTTGATCAGCTTTTGGATCAAATTCTATAACTGTTTGTTTGTGTATCTCAGCTCTTTGAACCATGTTATCTCTTGGTACGAAATGGATAAGTTGACTTCCAAGTTCTTTTGCAAAAGCTTCTAAAAGGTCTAATTCTTTATCAACTTTTCTACTATTACAGATGATTCCACCTAATCTAACTCCACCAGTTTTAGCATATTTTTGAATACCTTTTGAAATATTATTTGCTGCATATAATGCCATCATTTCTCCAGATGCTACGATGTATATTTCTTGTGCCTTACCTTCTCTGATTGGCATTGCAAAACCTCCACATACAACATCTCCAAGTACATCATAAAATACATAATCTAAATCAGGTGTATAAGCTCCTAATTGCTCAAGCATTCCTATTGAAGTGATAATACCTCTTCCTGCACATCCAACTCCTGGTTCTGGTCCGCCTGATTCAACGCATCTTATATTTCCATATCCTGTTTTTAAGATTGCATCTAATTCAATGTCGTCTCCTTCTTCTCTTAAAGTATCTAGAACTGTTTTTTGTGCTAAACCTCCAAGAACTAATCTTGTGGAATCTGCTTTAGGATCACATCCTACGATCATTATATTCTTTCCCATTTCAGCTAAAGCTGAAGTTAAATTTTGTGTGGTTGTAGATTTTCCTATTCCACCCTTTCCATAAATAGCTACTTGTCTCATATTAGTTTCCTCCTCATAATTAAATATATTATATAAGCCCAAATGGGTCATTATAACTTATTTGTATTAATATGACAATAAATTAATTTAAAAAAATAAGCCTAATTTATTTAACTATTAATAGTTATAATAAAATAGACTTCTTTGTCCTTTCACTGTAATAAAAAAATCTAAGTCGTTAACTTCCTCATTGAGTTAAACACTTAGACTCCATTGCCTTAATGACAGGTTAATATTTTTTTAATTTAAGTTATATTATTTCAAAAAAACTTGTATATAATTACTTTTTTATTAATTTCTTTTTTCCATTTGATTGTTTTATTTATTGAAACTATAATATCACAAAAAACTGATATTGCAAACTATTTTTTTATTTTCTATAACTTTTCTAATGATAACGATATATTTTTATCAATTTATCAAAATCATTCGTGTTTTGTTAAATTTAATGAGAATTATTTATTTCTATCTCCATTAAGGGTAAAGTGTCTTTCTCCAAATGCTTTTATCTCAAATTTATTTTCTTTAATCTCATATTCATATTGTTTATCTATTATGACCTTATCATCAATAAATTCCACCTTTAAAGTTATCGTATCCAGAACTTCACTGTTAGAATACAATCTAATTTTTTTTGGAGAATGAAAAATCGTGTCACCTTCCGATGTTTTAATTGTAATTGTATTAGTAGATGTGATAAGAGATTTTATGCTTCCATCCTCATAAAATTCTAAAGAATTACTATCCCCATGAATTCCCATTGCATTAACGTCATAAGCTTCGATTTTTCCAATAGGTGTTTTTATATTTGTTGCAATTAATGGCTCACAGGATTTTATTTTTCCACTTTTATATAAAGAGACTCCTATTCTGCCTGCAAAATTATATTCTCCAAGATTTATTTTAATTCTTTCCTTTGGCCACAATGTGATACTTTTAAGTTCTTGTGTTTCATAAAAATGAACAGACATAATCTTAGCTTCAAATGATGAAAAATCAAAACTAAATTTATAAGCTTTTGCCAATTTATATTCATCATCTTCAGTCCAATACCCTGACAATCTTCCATCCAAAGGAAACAATCTATTTATTTCACCATCTTCATAGAATGTTATTTTTTCAACTTCAAATACACCTATACTAGTATTTATTACTGTCAAATCATTTAATGAAATACTCTTAATATTGCCATTCTTAAATACCTTTACTGGTGGAAATTCTTTTCTTCTTTCATCTACAAATCCATGCAACGGTACTAAATTATAGTCTAAAACTTTTAATTCACTGTATTCTTCCACCTTATACGCTTCTGGTTCCCCAGTGGAATAATACTCAGCAATAATAGCATCATTTAAAATACCATACTTAGTTATTATTTTCTCCATAAATTCGCCTCCTAGTCTATTATTTCTTTCATGTGCCTCAAACATTTTTCTGTACAGTTACCATATAATCATTTCTTTTTATCTCATTAATGGATAATAAGATTTCACCCTTGTCCATTTTTGCAACCAGCCAAGGTGGTACATGACAGCAGTGTACTTCTATTTTTTTTACATCCTCTTTTTCTAAATAAGGAATTATTGCCTTTTTAGAAGTTATTTCAGGGTTTATCAGCTCTAATTCCTGTAGATCTATCATGAAATATCCATCGCCAAGTTTCTTAGCAATTTCAACTTCTTTATTTTCATTCTCCTCTTGGACTATTTCATTTTTAATAATTTCATCAAAATAATCAAATGGGTTTCCTTCCAATTCCCAAACACTAAAATCCCCCATATAAAATACACTATACGGAATTCCAAAAGCCTTTGTTACTATTATAATTTTACAATCATCCATTTCATTAATTACATTTTTGTATTCCTGTCTGATTTCATTTATTGATTTTTCACCACCTGCCCTATTAATTAAAATAGTTTTTTTTGTTTTCCACAAATGTTTTTCTTTTGCAAATATTTTTACATATCGTGCTTCTTCAAAAGAACTTATAAGATCTCTTTCGTTTAAAAATACTCCTATTTCATCCATATACCATCGCTCCTTTATTTAGATATATTCAAAAAATAATCAATCATCATTTATTATTTTCTTTCATATACCTTATTTTTTAATACCAAAAAGGCACAGTAAAATTACTGCGCCTTTGCATAAAATTATAATATTAATCTTATACTATATCATTATTTATGTTTTATCAAGTATTTTACCTATATCTTTTAAATCATATCCGCCTAAACTTTCAATTTCCCTCTTAAACTCTTCACTTTGAATGGTTCTAATTATAAGTTGATATATAGGATATTTTAAATCAGATTCCTTGATAACTAAGTCATATCTTTCTTCCTGAATTTTAATAAAATCAATCCCATCAACCTGATTAGCTGCTTTTTCATTTCCTATCCCAACATTACCTTCCCCTCTTGCAATACTTCTTGCTACTGCAGAGTGGGATTGTTTTTCAATATTATATCCTTTAATTTGTTCTCTATTTATATTATTAACTCTTAATTTCTCATCAAGCAAAATTCTTATTCCAGAACCCTTTTCCCTATTTATCATGGATATATCTTCTTTAATCAAGTCTTTCCAATTAGTTATTTTATTGGGATTTCCTTTTGGAACATAAAAACCAACATTTCTGTAAGCCAGGTTTATAATTAAACAAGATATACCTGGAACTAGTTTTCTTACAAAAGCAGTATTATATTCATTAGTATCTCCATCCCATAAATGTACTGACGATATAGAAATTTTATCATTATATAAGTCATATAGACCTGAATAGCTTCCTGTATTAGACCTAAGTACCCTTATATCATTTGCCTTTTCCATAATTTTTTCTGCTAAAACATCTAAAATCACATCTTGCCCTGATATTATAATATCATTTGAATTTTCCACTTTTTTAATATTATTCAGGTTTTCTTCTATTACTGGCTCATCTATTAATATCTTAATCTGATTATTGCTACCTTTTGTTACCTTTTGACTATTGATGTAATTCTCAACATCCTTTTTATCAATTCTAAGCTTTTTCCCTACTTTGTATCCAGGTAATTCACCTCTTTTGACCATTTCATACACTGTATTTTTAGTTATCTTTAATAGTTCAGCGACATCTACTGCCGTTAGGGATTCTTCATTATTCATAGAACTTCCCTCCTCCGTATAATAATTTATTCTAACATTTAGAGGTGAGAATTTCTAGCATTTAGAAACATTTATTTAACTTTGGAAGTAATTTGTTTATATCATTATTACTTATAAAATCCCATCCTAACCAATTTAACTTATAATTGTTTTCTTTTAAATACTCTAAATAATCCATTGGATGAGGCAGTGCTGCATCTTTGCATACATTTTGTACTTGTTCACTAGTAAAATAATTCACCACATTTTCCAACATGTTTGAAATATCATTTTGGACTAATAATGTCACTGGACTAACTATTGCACCTTCTTCAGGCCAAACAATCTTAACATTCTTATTATTTTTAAGGAGCCTTGCATAAAAATAAGGAATAACACTAATTGTAGGTGAATTCTCAATTCCTTTCCCTGCATTCTTTACCATTTCAGCTGGATGTCCGCCAAATCCAACAAGTTCTTTTAATTTCATAATTCCATCCATACCATAATCTTTATATATCGCTAGCAATGTTGTTTCACAATACTTTCCTCGCTTTCCTCTTATGGCAACTTCTTTTTTAAATGAACTATTCAAAAGTTCTCCCCACGAGTTTGGTATATTTCTATTATTCAATTTAGTTAAATCTACTGCCATAACTAAATGATTTAATGCCATTATATAATAATTACCTTTTGGATCACTAAAATCATTTTCAATTAATTTTCCATCTTCTATGCTTTTGACTTCCTTAAAGTATTTTTCTTCTATTGCCTTAGCTCTAAAATCTTTTCTATAAAAGCTATTAACTCCGGCACTTATAATAATCTTTGGCAATTCCTCTTTTTTAGGAATATATGAAGACTCATCCATCCACATGACCTCATAATTAGCATTACCTTCAACAAGATATTTAAAATCACATTCACTTTCTAAATTATTTATCATTTCATCAAAACCAATTTCTATTGGCACTTTTATAGGGCACGGTAACAATCCAAGAACATCGTATTCTGATTTATCAATTATATTTTTCATCTTTCCCATATTTTTAAACCTCCATCTTATATTTTTTTCACTTATTTTTAATAAGAAGATGTTCCATTTTTGCTTGTCACGAACTTGACTCGGGAGCATGCAGAAATGGTGCAACTTCTGATGTTAGAAATTCACAGCTGTATTCTATAGCAACCGAAACAACAGAGTTCACCTAATTTCGGTTGGCTATTGCATAAGTCTAAAGTCGCATTTGGATATCTATAGAAAATATTCTTTCATATCCCGGTCTATTACTTTACCACTTCTTAAGGCATTTCTGATTTCTAACATTTTATTATCAATTTGTTTCATAATTTTAAGATTATCTCTTTCCTTTGGATCTGTTGTGATTACTTTATTTATTGCACCATTTTTTATCACAATTCTCTTATCCCCAAGTAATGCTAATATAGGGTCATGAGTAGATACAAAAACTATTTTTCCTCCTTTAACTAAAAGTTCTAATGCCCTGCTCCTATCTACCCCTGCATTTTCAATTTCATCAATTAGTACTATTGGGGAAGCGCTTAATAATGCTGTATCTGCAATCATTAATGCTCTTGATTGCCCCCCGCTCAATGAAGTTATCGGTGTATCCCCAGTGAATTCCTCTCCTGCTAGTTCATTTGCATATTTTACTATTTTGTCTGTAATACTTTTTATCTCTATAACATTCCTGCTTTTAGCATGCATTCTTATAAATTCTTCTACAGATACATCCATTACAAAATTCATATTCTGCGAAAGCTCTGCAACCAGCCTGCTGCAATTTAAATTTTCTCCATTTATTTTTATAATTCTTCCAGTTGGAGTATCACCACTCGCAATACACTCTATATCTTCGAGTAATCTACTTTTACCAGATCCTGTAGGTCCAACTATGCAAATTACTTCTCCTACTTTAATTGTAAGTTCAATATCTTCTTTATTCCCACCTTTATCATGTCCTCCTACAATTGTTAATGAGTTAACTATTGTGCAGTCTATTTCAGATATTTCACTATTATTGTCTAAAGAATAACTCGTTTTAAGTTCTCTGTTACTTTTAATTTCTTGAAAATTTATTTTTTTTGTGTTTCCAGTTTGGTAATCTTCACCTATTATTGTTTCTCCAAGGCAATAAGAGCATAATGCTGAAGGCATTGTAAATCTAAGTTTTTCTCCTTCAAGACTCTCAATAGATTTTGCTTTTTTTATGCTTAAACTTAATTCATAAGCCCCCTGACCAGTAAGACCATTAACATACACTATGTGTGCCTTTGGATTAGCCTCTTTTACCATAAAACTAAAGACTTCTCTTTCAGCTTGAGAAACTATGTCACCTTTTGTAATTACTACGATATCCGCATATTTTAACATTGGTCCAATCTTTTTAGGAGTGTTTACTCCAGAAAGACTATCTATTACACACACTGCTAAAATACCTTTAATATGAGGTGAACACCTATTGCATAATCCTGCACTCTCGCTTATCAACAAATCAAAACCATTCTCTGTTCCATATTTAACACAATCATCTATATTACTGATATAAAAGTGATCCGGGCAAAGATTTCCTGATAATCCTACCATAACCTCAATTCCTGCCTTTTTATAAAGTAAATCATCATAAGTTGTAAGACAATCAAATTTTACAACTCCACATTTTCTTTGTTCCGATTTTAAGCACTCAATTACCTTTAATATTACTGAAGTCTTGCCCGATGATGGTGGTCCGGAAAATGTAACAAATTTCAAATTAATCACTCCATTCTTGTTCAACATTTTAAGATACTATTATTGGGATATCATAATTTAATTTTTTATAAACAAAAAATCTCAAAAAGTTTTCTACATTTCTGCATTCTCCTCTTTGAGATCATTATTAATCATTCAGAACATTTCATATAGATATCATAAATATACGCACTACCCATATTCCGGTATCATGTAAAGAATTATTTTTGATATATATTTTTTATCTAAATATATATAGTAGGCTGCTAGTAAAAAAGAGGATATCTTAGTTTAAGATATCCTCTTTTGATTATGATTTCATATGTAGTATAAGATGAGAGCGAACTAAGCCATAACCATTACTGATGTTGCCTTAATTACTGCTGTAGCTTCTGATCCTACTGTTAATCCTAGTTCCTTTACTGCGTCCATTGAGATAGTTGCTGATATTATAATATTTTCAGCAATTTCGATTTTTACTGATGCATTTACTGCCCCTTCTTTAATTTCAACAACTTTTCCTGCCAATTGGTTTCTTGCACTTAATTTCATTTTTATTTCCTCCCCCAAGTTAAATTCAATCAATGTTGTTATGTTACTATTGATTATGTACATTATAAGATATTCTGACTAAATTCTCAACAACATTTTCCTATTATGTTAATTTTTTCATTTGTTAATACAATTTGAAAATAGTTTTACATCAGCATCACATTTATAAAATCCTTTATTATTTCAATAAATACAATGAGTCAAAAATATCTTGAAATAATTATAAAGGATTATGGGTAGAGGCAATAATATTACGTAATTACTCTTTCTACCTGACAAATGCAATATAGAGATGCGATATTACAAGCTATATTACTTTTACATAATTATATATTTTCTCAACATAAGCAAAAAAAGATCTCAAAGAAGCTCATACATTTCTGTAATCTCTTCTTTGAGATCTTTATCTAATAAAACATACCGTAACATCACATTACCATTAGCCTAATTATAATCATCTCCTAATAATTTTGTCAATATTTCTATTCAAGTACTTATTTTTACAATTACATATTGTTTTTCTTATAAATAAATGCTAGTATAATAATCAACAAGCAAAACGTAATGAAACATATCCAAACGCAACAAAACATAATTATAATAAAAATATTTTTATGAATGTGAGGTTTTATTTATGAAAAAGAAAATAGGATTATTTAGTTTAGTAACTGTTTTATTAACAACATCACTTATTGGTTGTGGAGCTCAAAAGGCTTCAACAACTCCACAAAAGGAATCTGCTACTGAAGCTTCAATAGAATTAAACATTTCCGCTGCTGCTAGTTTAAAAGAAGCACTGACAGATATACAAGACGAATATAAAAAGACTGCTCCAAATGTTACTTTAACTGTTAACTATGGTGCTTCTGGATCTCTACAGCAACAAATAGAACAAGGTGCCCCTTGTGATATCTTCATTTCAGCTGGTCAAAGCCAAATGAAAGCATTAGACAGCAAATCTTTATTACTTGAAAATACTAAAAAAGACTTAGTTAAAAATGATTTAGTTTTAGTTGGACCTAAAGACACTACTATAACCGATCTTTCTGATCTAACAAGTGATAAGGTTAAAAAGATAGCTGTTGGGGAACCTAAAAGTGTGCCAGCTGGACAATATGCTGATGAAGTTTTCACTAAGCTTGGTATTAAAGATTCTATTTCATCAAAACTTGTTTTTGCAAAAGATGTAAAAGAAGTACTTGCCTGGTCGACTTCTGGAAATGCTGAAGTTGGATTTGTATATAAAAGTGATGCGTTAAGCAGTAAAGATGCTAAAATTATAGAAACAATAGCAGAGGACAAGCATTCACCGATTACATATCCAATCGGAATAATTAAGGCTAGTAAAAATGCTGATGCCGCAAAAGCATTTGAAGATTTCTTATTTACTGATACTTGTAAAAAGATCTTTGAAAAATATGGTTATGGAATAGCTTAACACAGTAGAAAAAAATAACAATTCAAAAGAGTCTGTCAAGACTTTCGTGTAAACTTCAAAAAGTAATATGTTTATTTTATAAGGTTGGAGGTAGAAT
>NZ_JAKGTE010000041.1:0-41980 GCF_022324665.1 Clostridium sp. YIM B02500
AGTTAAGGTCTATAGCGCCGATGGTACTGCATGGGAGACTGTGTGGCAGAGTAGGACGTTGCGAGGTAAGTATAAAAGATAGCTGTAATGGCTATCTTTTTTTGTCTTATTAAATATACTAATTAAATTGGTAGTGAGGAAGTTTTTATATAAGGAAATATGAGTTTCAATTAGTAAATAAATTTAATAATAAACTATAAGCTTATTTCATACGTTATAAAAGAATTCATGAGCCGGCATGTATTGCTTTAATTTAGTTTTTATATTGTTTCTAGAATAAGTGGGAAGAAAGCCATTTATAAGAAATAATCATATTAAGTTGAGCTTTTCTATGTTACTTATTTACATATATAGAATATATATTATCAATTTAATTTTCTTGTAACATATGAAGTAATATGTTAAAATAGTGTCAAATAATTAGGTGTAAAAGTTTTATTATTGAGATTTATCAAAAATACTCTGATAATAATATTAAAACAATAATATTGTTATACGATAATTAAATAATAAAAGCTAAATAAAGATTCAAAAAATATGATATATTTAAAAGGGATATGAGAGGAGAATATTTAATGGAGGCAGGTTGTAATTCATCTGAAGGAGAATCTATCTTAAATAATTGGATGAAGGAAAAGTGTGATAATATGGAGTTGGTAGTAGTGAATGATATTCCGATTTTAGTGGAGGATTGTTTATCTATACTAACAGGTACTGTTGCTAAAGTTAAAAACTCAACTGACAAGTTAATTGTCACAACTATAGACAATACTAATTATGTTTTAGAATCGTTCACAGAAATGAATATTACAAATTAAACGTATTTTGAAAATTCATATTAACATGTTGGAATTCGATTTTATACAGAAGGAGATAGCTTTTTACAAGACTATAAGAGTAATATTTGGATTCCTATAATATCAGAGAGTAATAATTAGTAATAAAATATTTTAAATTAAATATAATTGGCTTAGTATTGCCGAAATTTAAAATAAAAGCAGGTGGTTTTAATTAAACTACCTGTTTTTATTTTAGAATAAAACGAGTTGACTCTCCTTTTTATATATTAGAAAGTGGCTATAAAGGTTAAGGTATCCATAAAGTGCAATGAAAATAGTTTTAATAGTCGTAGGAGATTTAATGTATTCTGATGAAAAAATTAACAAGCTACTTTGAAGTTCATGAAATTATTTTGATAGTAATGTATTTATGTGAATAATATTCATGTAAACCCTTTATAAGGAATAAAATCCTTGTATGTTATGAATTGTAGGGGATATGCCACTATGATATAATTATGTTAAAAGATGAAGCAAACACTATAAGAAATTATGGAATGCAAAATTATATGGACTAAATTCATAGAATATGTATGACAGTTACTGAATAATGTAAGATAAAGTAATATTCTGTCACTATTCGTTTGAATAGTTTTTTGTTATATGGAATTATAATAAAATTAATCAAATCTGTTTATCAGTACAGTTCCTTAGAAGTGCAGATAAAAAGTTACTTTGATTTATAGGAGGAGGGAATAAGGTCTAAAAGAGTGGTGATAAGCTTAATTAAGCACATTTACGAAAGATAAATTTAAGGAGGGGTATATAAATGAAAAAAATTATTTCAGCAGTTACTTTTTTATTAGTAGCATTTGGATTTACAGCAAATGTTAATGCAGCGGTAGTAACATCAGTCTCAACATCAAATGAACGAGTAATTGTCGTATTTAAAAATAAAGCTGATAAAAATGTAGTTTCAAAGGCTAGAGGAAATGTAAGACGAGAATACAAAAATGCAAACGTTCTATCAGCATCTGTTCCTACTACAGCTATTAAGGATTTGAAAGATGATCCCAATGTATTAGCCGTAGAACAAGATATAATAGTTAAAACAAATTCTCAAACAGCAGACTGGGGAGTGAATAAAATCCAAGCTCCGACAGCATGGTCTTCAAGTTATACTGGAAAAGGAGTAAAAATCGGAATTGTTGATACTGGGATAGCTAACCATGAGGATCTATCAGTTGCAGGTGGTGCAGCTTTCACATCTTATACAACATCATATTTAGATGATAATGGGCACGGAACGCACGTTGCAGGTATAATAGGAGCGAAAAATAATGGTTATGGAATTGTTGGAGTTGCTAATGAGGCAAGCCTTTATGCTATAAAAGTATTAGGAAATGATGGGGCTGGATACCTTTCTGATATAATCGCAGGAATAGATTGGTGTATTACAAATAAAATGGACATTATTAACTTAAGTCTTGGTAGTTCCATACCATCAACTGCATTGCAACAAGAAGTGGACAAGGCTTATAATCAAGGCATTTTAGTTGTTGCGGCAGCAGGAAATGATGGTACATCAGATGGATCAACGGATACAGTAGATTATCCAGCAAAATATAGTTCGGTTATAGCAGTAGCGGCAATTGATTCTAATAATAAAAGACCTTCGTTTTCCTCTACAGGAAATACTGTTGAAGTAGCGGCGCCAGGGGTTAATGTTCTTAGTACATATTTAAATAATAAATATGTATCTATGAGCGGTACTTCAATGTCAGCACCTTTTGTTACAGGAGATTTAGCATTATTAAAGCAGGCTAATCCAGGGCTTTCTCCAAATCAATTACGTGCAAAACTTAATGAAAATGTTATTGATTTAGGAATAAGCGGAAAAGATAGTTGGTATGGTTATGGGCTAATACAAGCACCTAAAGGACAAACATCAACGGTGACACAGCCAATTTCAACAATACCAACTAATGCGCAACCTGTTACTACTCAACCAGTTGTAAGTCAGCCTGTGACAACGCAACCTTCAAAATTAGGGACAAGAACGGTTGTGTCTACAAATAAAGCCTATTACTTAGCAGGTGATATAATATATATTAAAGCTAAGGTTACAGATACTTCTGGCAAAGCAATTCAAGGAGCAGCCGTTAAATTTAGTATTACTTCACCCAAAGGTGTTGTGACAGTATATAAAGGAATGACAGATAGATATGGAGAGGCTTTTTTTGGTATTTTGACATATAGAATTACAGGAAAAGGTACTTATAAAGTTCTGGCTGAGACTACATATAGTAGTTATAGGACAAGTTCGTCTAATACTGCATTTCAAATTTATTAAAAATAGTTTATATAGTAGAACTTAGTGAAATACATTACCTACCACCATTTTGTGGGAGGTAATGTATTTTTTGATTAGAGGACATTACTAAAGCAAGGAATAATTCACAATAAAAAAGATAGATGTATTGGAATTTGTTGGACTAATTACTATAATTAATAAAAAATGTTTGTTTTATAGGAGGTATTTCGCTGATATTGTCGAATATTAATTAAAGTACTAATCTAATATTTTAGAAATATATAATAACTTAGGAGGAAAAACATGAATATTAAAAGGAAGTTGACATTAACACTTCTTCTTGCGAGTTCTGTGCCTTTAATAATATTCACAATCATTAATTTGTTTTTTTCACAAAAGATTGCGATAGAAAATGCACTAGCTGATAATTTTAAAAGAGCACAAATTGTGGATGAAAAGATAAATGGTCTAATTGAGAGGAATATGTATGGGATAAAGAGCATGGCGAGAAATCCTATTATTAGTTCCTATGATGCAGAAAAATCTAAACAAATTTTAGTTGAGAGTTCAAAAGTATATCCAGATTTATCATTTACGGCTGTTACTAAATTAGATGGAGTTCAGTTTGTAAGAAGCGATGACTCTAAATCATCGGATATATCAGATCGTAATTTTTATAAATCAGCACTTAAAGGACAGGATGAGGTTGTATCTGAAGTTCTTGTAAGTAAAGATAATGGAAGTTTAATCACAGTTTTAGCAACGCCTATTAGAGATAAAGAGGGCGGGATTGTAACGGGAATCTTACAAGGAAACATTGAACTTCCAGTGCTAAATTCTTTTGTTAAAGAGCTTTCGCAGGATAATGCAACTGTTTATATCGTAGATTCAGACGGCAAATTGCTAGCTCATCCTACTAAGACATTAGACAAGCCAGAAGATCGTACAGATTTAAATAATTTCGAATTTATTAAGAAAGGTGTAAAAGGGGAGAGTGGTTCCGAAGAAGTAGTTAAAGATGGGAAAAGTATGCTTGTGAGCTATGTTCAGGATAAAAAGACAGGATGGGTTATTTGTGCTGAAATTCCTAAAAGTATTACTGTTGAAAAAAGCATACATTCTTTAATTAACACTAGTTTAATAGGAATAGTTATATTGTTTATTACATGTGGAGGAGTTTTTGTTCTAGTTGGTTATGCAACTAAACCATTGCATATACTTTTAAATGCAGCAAATAAGATTTCAAATGGAGATTTAACAGTTAATAATATAAACATAAAATCCAACGATGAGATAGGTAATTTAGGAAGAGCATTTGAAAAAATGGCTGTTAACTTACGAGAGGTAATAAATAATATTAAAGAACATTCAGAGAGAGTTTCATCAGCATCTAGTGAGATGACAGATGTTTGCGAGCAGCAGTCAAAAGTTGCTACAAATTCTGCAGAAAATGTTAATGAAATTGCGGAAGGTTCTATGTTAGTAAGCTCTAAGATAGATAAAATAAATTCTAATATGAATATTTTAGATAGCGCAATAAAAGATATAAATGAAAAATCAGATAATGTTTCTTCGGCTGTGCAAACTGCGTCTAGCTATTCTGAGAAAGGAAGTGAGGCACTCCATAAAGTTAACTCAAGTATGGTTAATATTCAAGGTTCAGTTAACGATACATCTAAAGTTATAGACAAGCTTGGAGAGCATTCACAAGCAATAGGGAAAATTACAGAAGTAATAAAGGGCATCTCAGAACAAACAAATCTGTTGGCTTTAAATGCAGCAATAGAAGCAGCACGTGCCGGAGAACAAGGAAAAGGATTTGCAGTTGTTGCTGATGAGGTTCGTAAATTAGCAGAACAATCTGGAGAAGCTGCGGGGCAGGTTAGTACTCTTATAAATGGCATACAAAAAGAAACTGAAAATGTAGCTTTAGTTATGAATAAAGGCATAAATGAAGTTAATGATGGATCTAAAGTAGTAAATGAAGCTAATAGCTATTTTCAATTAATATTTAAATCTATACAAGAAGTTGAATCTAATATGCAGGAAGTAAGTAATGCTATAGATAATATGAATAAAACTGAAAAGGAAGTATTTGTTAATATTAGTGATATTACACAGCTTTCTGAGGCTGTAGCAGGAGAGACTCAAGGAATATCTGCGGCTACAGAAGAACAAGTAGCTTCAATTGAAGAAATGACAGCATCAGTTCAAAGCTTTAGCGATATGGCTACAACGCTTAAAGAATTAACAGATAAGTTTAAGACAAATTAATACTATTTATCTGTAGCGTAAAAAAACTCAATGATAATTATCTACTTTCCATAAATAAGTGGTTATTTTATTAATGGATTAAAATTTAATATGCTCCCTTTTATGATCGATAGTTTTTTACTGTCTACCATGTAGGGAGCATATCATTAATTTATAGTGCGATAGTCCTTTTTTGCTTATAAATTACGAAATAGTAGTGAAACTATTATATTCTATATTATGAAAATTTTAGTTTGGATAATATAGCTAAAATGAGTTGATGAAACTAATAAATTCTAAATATTCAAGCCTTTGAGCATTTAGATAAGATTGGAAGTTTCTGATAATGGATCTATCTGAACTAGTTAAAATATTATTCTCGCACCACTTCTTATAAAATTTGTATCTATAACGTGCCGCTTCAGAAGATATCGAACAGTACGTTTCTATGTCATGAGAAGATCTAATATTCAACTTATGAAGAATTACTGGATTAGATAATAAAAGACCAGTAAAATAATTTGCTTCAGCTTCCATAATTTTATATTCAGATTCTGACAGGTAGTCATCAAATATTTTAGTATTATCAGATGAATAATGGCTACATAAAATATGACCTAATTCATGAGTTAAAGTCCATCTAATTCTTTCATCAGATTTAAAATCTAAATCATTATAATAAATTATATATTTATTTGAAGGTTTAAAATAATCAGTACATCCTTCGTCAGAAGTTAATATTTCAAAAGTTTCTTCTTTGGTTAAATTGTGATCAAGCATGAATCGATGATAAGAAACTATTTTTATATTATCGAAAGAACCTATTATTTCAAATACGTTTATAGGAAACTTACTAATATTTAATTTTATATAAATATCATTAACTATCTGTTTTATACGCTTATATCTAATCGTCGAAGTACTCATCAAAAGCAGACCTTAAAATTTTCATCATTTTTTCTTTGTTTTTAGGATCCATTTTTCTTCGAGCTCTCTCAATTCTTCTTATATCATCATCGCCAAATCCAGGGTCACTAATTCTCTTATCAGGAAAGTCTAACTCTTCTATATTATCAGACAATAAGTAATCAACAGTAGTATTTAAAGTATTTGCCAACTTAATTAATGTATCATTGCTAGCACCTTGTCTATTTCCTTCTATCATTCCTATAGTAGACTGACTTACACCAATAGCTTCAGCTAACTTTTGCTGTGTAATTTTTCTCTCTTTTCTAAGTAGTTTTACTTTATCACCTAACATTATAAATTCACCTCTTACGATAATTTTATCATAGTGACCGATAAAATCAATAAAAAAATTAAAAAAGTGAAAGTAATTTTATTATTAAGCTTTGGCCTACATTATTTGTATAACGTGAGGATAAAATAATTAATAAAATTAACATTCAAATTAAAGAATTAAAGGAGATACATATGAAAATGAAGAAATCGGCACTTTTATTAACTGGCATAACAATACTTAGTTTCTTATTAATGAGAAATTTTCATGTTAATAATCTGAAGTGTACTAATCCAATAAAAAAAGAGGTTTTAGCTGTTAATAAAATTAATTATTTTAATATGGAAGTATCTTTACGTGATGAATCAAAACAATACGAAATAATTGATGAAGTTTATAGTAAAGATCATGTGAAGATTAATTACCCACAAGTAAAACATTATGCTGATGCAGTAAAGCTTGAATCCATAAATAAAGATTTAAAGAATGCAGCCCTAAGTATTATAAATATATATGTTGAGAATGATACAAATATTAATGATATAAGCATGGAAGTAAATTATGAAGTGAAAACTAAAAATAATAAATATATATCAATAGCTTTTAATGGACTAGTAAATATTAAAGGAACAGCATATCCAACTTCAATCTTTTATACGGTTAATATAGATTTAGAGAACGGTTTAACAGTTGGTCTTTCAGACTATGCTAATGCGCAGGGAGTACTAGAAAAATTAAAAAAGTTAGATGATGTTAAAATGCTTTCAGAGGATGATAAATTAATAGATGCACAGAAGTCTGTTATAAAAAACATTAGTGATGATGAACTTTTAAATATATTAAAAGATGCTGATTTTCACGAGAAAGATGGTGTGATTGAAATTCCAAAGAAAGGAGCCTATAGCTATATGGAAGATAATAAAATAGTAATTAGCATTCCAATGATTCATGCTATAGGAGATCATGCGGAATTTATAATAGAAAAGCAATAGAAATCTTTAAGTAAAGTTTTTGTAAGATAAAAAATATAGTTGAGATTGACCACCTATATTTTTCAATTCATTGATGCTGTCTAGCCTCCGCCAGTAACATTTTTGAAAACTTATAATTCTAGTTTTTGAGCCTTATACATTTGAATAGTATAGAAAATGTAAGTAAGTTATTAAAAATTAAGAATTTAGTAATAAGAATATATTACTATTATATGATATAATTGGATAATAGATTTTGATGCAGATAATTATTTATTCAATTAAAATATATAATTTGGAGGGCGAAATATGGCAAGTGTATTAAATGATGAAGAAATACTATGTTCTATTAATTCTTACAAAGATATTAAAGCTTCAAGTAAAGTAGCAAATACGTTGGTTAATTTGCTAGCACAGGGAGTTGCAGGTGGAGTAGTAAATGATTTTAAATTGATTCTTACTCCTAAAAATTTATATATACAGGCTATTACTCATGCTGTTTGGGGAGGGCTATCTGATATTGCTTATACAGATAAAATATCAAGAGAAAATATAAAATCATTTAATGTCAAAAATGAAGATGCAAAAGAATATATTGAAATAATAACAAAAGATGATAAAGTAGCAAACTTTATTAGAGATAATGAAAAAAAGAACGATTTAGCATTAGTGATGTCGTCAATTTTAAAAGAAGGTAAATAAAATTCAATTGAAAAATCATTGAGAAAGTCATCTTGTATGGAAATGTCATTTAGTTAACTAAATGACATTATTTATATAGTGGCTTTTTTGATATAAGGTGAGTTTTAATGCTATTAGCCTAAACTATATATAGCTGCTCTTAAGCAGAAGTAAATCGCGTTTTGCTGATTGTAGTCTTAAACTTATAAATTGTACAAAATCTTAATTGGAATTTATAGTAATTATAAAAGTAGAATCATTAAATACTAAATAAATCTTGTAGATTTATTCTCTTTTAAGATATAGTCACTTCTCCATTTCCAACTACAACTATTTTATATCCATCTTTAAGCGGAAGTAAATTATATTTCTGTGATTGAGGTCTCAATCGTAAAGACTGTATAAAATTTTGTTCGGAATCAAAAACAAGTATGTAAGCACGCTCATTATAAGAATCATTTTGAATAGTATAACTTGTATTAGGAGATAGTTTTAAATCTTCTAATGTGTAGAACCCCTTTTTTAAAACTCTAGATATGGACAGAGCCTGAATTGTTGAAATATTTAATGACAAAAATAAGAAAAATAATATTGAAACAGTAAATTTTTTCATAGATATGACCACCTTTATATTTTTTGCTAAAGTAAACTAATCTATATACTCTAAGAAATAGTAATTTCACCATCTCCAATTATTATTATCTCATATCCAATTTGGATAGGTGGTAAAGCATATTTTTCTGATTTAGGGACTAATCTTATAAATTCCTGAACAATTTCATTTGAATCAAAAAGCACTACAGAAACATATTCAGTGGGAGAGGTATTTTGTATTGTATGCAGAGCATCAGGGGATAAATTTAAATCTTTTGTTGTATAAAAACCCTGTCTAAGAATTCTAGGCTGATCGGCAGAAGCCGTTATTGTTATATTAAATAATAAGAAAATAAAAAATATAATGCTGATTTTTCTCATTAAAGTAATCCACCTTTCTAAATTGAACTGCAAATATATTTTATTTTTTGAAGATAAAAAAAATATATTCACAAAACATAATTTTAAATATTTTAGTTCTTTGCTCAGTAACAATGCATTTCCAATTTTCATATTATGTTATGAAGAATATGCTGCAGATGTAGCAGGGAGGGAAATTAATGACTGAAGAGCAATTTGTGGTATTTCATATAGGAAAAGAGAGGTATGCGGTGCCAATAGAACAAGTTAATGAAATTATTGGTTATGCGGCTCCTACTAAAATACCATTGAGTAGAGAATATATACTAGGAGTCATAAATTTAAGGGGAAGAATTATACCAATTATTAATTTGGGTCAGAAGATCTGCATAAAAAATGAAAAAAGAAATGACGAACAGAAAATAATAATTATTGAAGATAGTGAAGGAGCTTTTGGTGCTATCGTTGATGAAGTAGAGGATGTTACAAGGATTCCAAAAGATAGTATAAAAAAGATTAATTATGATGTATGTAACGGAAATGAATATATAATTGGAATTGCCAAACAAGATAATTATCTAATAGTTATATTAGATTTAAATTTATTTTGGAGGAAGTGTTCAAATGAAATTTACAATCAGAAATAAACTTATTGCTTCATTTGGGTTAATAATTTTGCTAACGTCTTTTTTAGGAGTGTATTCTATAATATCAATTAAAAATGTAAAAGATAAAGCAAGTGAAATTGCAGAAGTTTGGTATAAGAGGAGCGAATTGGCTCATACTATGGATCAAAATATGTCAGAATATAGACTTAGAGAATACAGACATGTACTAGAAGATGATCCTGACTTAATGAACGCTACAGAAAAAGAACTTCAAGATTTGAGAGAAGAGTTTGAAGATGAATTAAAAGAATATCAAGGAACTATGATATCAAGCGATGATATGGAGATATTTAAAGAAATTAAAGAGTATTATCCTAAGTATTTTGAAACTAGCAGGAAGACTATTGAATTAAGTAGAGAATCTCAAAATAAGGATGCATTTAATTTAATGTATGGAGAATCTAGACAGGATTTTGAGAATGTAAATAGCGCAATTGAAAAACTTGTTCAATATAACCAGGACCAGGCTAATTTAGCTAATATACAAAATGATCAAATTTATAATCATTCAAGATTAATGCTCATGCTGAATGCAACAATTATAATCATAGTCAGTCTTGTAGTAACAATATCTATAATTAATATTATTACAAAAAGAATAAATTTTCTGGTTAAATTTATTAATAAAACTGCGGATTTAGATTTAGTATTTGATCAAGCGGGTTTGAATGTAATAAAAAGATATAAAGACGAATTTTACGATATGGGTATGGCCTTGGCAAACATGAGAAGAACATTAAGAGAACTTGTGGAAAATATTAAACAGAATTCTGTAAATGTAGCATTAAATTCTGACATTTTATCAAATATAATATTTGAAACATCTCAGTCAATAGAGGCTATAGCGAAGGCAATTGATGAAATGGTACAAGGTTCTACTGATCTTGCAAGGAATACTGAAACTGGAGTAGATAAATTAGAGGTTTTAGCAAAAGAAATTCATGATTCGGTAGAAAATACTAATTCAGTGAAGAATTATATAGAATTGGCGTCAAAATCAAATTTGGAAGGTATGGAGAATATAAATAAATTAAAAAGTGTTGTAGAATCAAACCATAAAGTAGCGGAAAATATACTTGATCAAGTTAGTGTTTTAAATAACAAATCTCAATCAATTGAGAAAATAACTGACGCAATTAAGGGCATTACATCACAAATTAATATATTGTCTCTTAATGCAACTATAGAAGCAGCAAGAGCGGGCGTACAAGGAAACGGATTTTCTATTGTAGCGGAGGAAATTAGAAAACTTGCATATGAAGCCGCTGACTCAACAAAAGAAATAGATGCCATTGTTAGGGAAGTTAAGAAGGAAATAAATAAGACTAAATCAGAAATGAAAACCGTAGGAGATATGGTGATTCAAATGGGTCAGGTATCAAATGATACTGAAAAGGCATTTAAAACTATAGAAAATTCAGCATCTAATATTGTTAAACAAATAGATAGAATAGTAGTTAGTATAAATAGTATAGACAATAATAAAAATGATGTTATAGGAAGTATAAGCGATATGTCTGCAATAGCAGAAGAGTCAGCTTCTACTACGGAGGAAATATCGGCATCCATAGAACAACAGTCTGCAAGTATGGAACAAATAAATCAATCTGCAAAAAATTTAAAGGATGTTTCCATAGAACTACAAGATTTAATAGCTAAATTTAGAACTTAAACTAATGATGAGGTGTAGTAGGTATGAAAATTCTACACCTTAAATTTTTGGAGTATATACAAGTTAACAAGCAATGGAAGGAATGTTTACCAAATGTGTTATAATTGATAATAATAACAAAAGTTAAAGATATAATTTAAGCTTATGGGGGGCAAAAAATGCAAAACATATATCTTTTTATTTCTACTTTATTTGCATATTTTACGAAAGGTATAACTGGCTTTGGAAATACACTTGTTATGGGTTCGTTATTTTCCTTTGTAGTATCAAATAGGTTAACAACACCAGTAGATCTTCTCTTTGGAATTCCAACAAATACATATATGGCATGGAAAGAAAGAAAAAATATCTCTTTAAAAATTGTCATTCCATTATCTCTCATGCTGCTAGCAGGTATTGTACCTGGAACATTACTATTAAAGGCTGGAAGTGATCGGATATTAAAATGTATACTAGGTGTTGTAATTGTTGGAATTGCAGTAGAAATGTTAACAAGAAAACCTAGTAAAATTCAAAATAAGAAAGCTAGCATTATTTTTCTCATAGTAATAGGAGTAATTTCGGGAATATTAGCTGGGCTTTATGGAATTGGAGCACTTTTAGTTGCATATGTCAGCAGAACTACAGAGAATAAAAATGAATTCCGTGGAAATATCTGTTGTATTTTTTTAGTAGATAATATATTTAGATTTTTCTTATACTTATTTACAGGAATATTAACTAAGGAAGCATTAATTATGGCTTTATGTCTTTCTCCAGCAGTTATTATTGGAATGATTATAGGGGTTAAAGTTGATTCAAAGATGGAAGAAGAAACAGTTAAAAAATCAGTAATTGCTTTACTTATAGCAAGTGGAATGATTTTATTTTTAAAGAGCTTTTTTAGCTAATAATGCATAACCAAAATAATAAGAGGGGATTATATATATCATTATTCAATCAATTTTTTAAATTAGAATATTTAAGCAATATTAAAAACGTATAATAAAGTAATGAAAACTGTGTTATAATTTATATAGCATAGTTTTTATTATTTAGTAAAATATATTGATTAATTTTAAGGGGGAATTAAATGACAAAAAAATATAATGATATTTGGGTTAAAGCAAGCAGAATACTATTTATGATAATAGGTTCAATTTTGGTAGCAGTAGGTTTAGAGATATTCTTGATACCTAATAATATAATAGATGGAGGTATGACTGGAATATCAATTATGGCAAGCTATCTAACAAAAGTGCAATTGGGAGTATTTATATTTATATTCAATTTGCCTTTTGTTATAGTAGGATATAGGCAAATAGGAAAAACATTTGCTATTTCAACTATATTTTCAGTAATCTGCTTGTCAATTGTGGTAACATTACTTCATCCTGTTCCAGGAATAACACAAGATGTACTTTTAGCGACTATATTTGGCGGAATTATAATAGGAGTTGGAGTAGGTTTAATTATAAGAAATGGTGGCTCCTTAGATGGAACAGAAATTGTGGCAATAATATTAGAAAAAAGAACTGCATTTTCTATTGGAGAAATAGTTATGTTTTTTAATTTTTTCATCTTAGGAATTTCAGGTTTTTTATTCGGATGGGATAGAGCAATGTATTCTTTAATAGCATATTTTATTGCCTTTAAAACCATAGACATAACAGTTGAAGGTCTTAATGAGTCAAAAGCAGTAATAATTGTATCGGATAAGAATAATGAAATATCAGAGGCAATAATGGCTAGACTTGGTAGAGGAATAACTTTGTTAGATGGAAAGGGCGCTTATAGTGGCACAGAAACAAATGTTATTTATGTGGTTCTATCAAGGCTTGAAATAGCAAAGCTAAAAAATATTGTGCATGGTTTTGATGAAGATGCATTAGTTACTATTACAAGTGTTGAAGGAACGGGGAAAAAATACGCAAAGAAGGCTATACATTAATTTAATAACAAGCATAAAAAAATAATACGACTATATTAAATAATTGTATAAGATTATAGACTTAAAAGAGCCAAAATTAATTTTAGTTTTGGTTCTTTTTGCGTTCTTATTTACAAAATACCCTAAAAGTAGTAATATATATGCAAACATATGTTTGTGCTTGTTCGTGTATGATAATTTAAATATATTTAGATATTATATTGAGACAAACAACTTTAAATATCAAATGACATTATATATGAAGCTATAGGGAGATGGTTCTATGTTAACAGAAAAGCAACAAGAAATATTAAATATTATAAAAAACTATATAGGCAAAGAGAAGATATCTCCAACAGTTAGGGAAATTGGAAAGCTAGCAGGATTGGCATCTACGTCAAGTGTACATGCACATATAGAGAGATTGGAAAGGAAAGGATATATCTATAGATCTGGTAAATGTCCACGAAGTATTAGAATAAAAGATAATATTTAATTAAGATGCGTATTTTAGACTATAAAAGTTCAGAAAATTTAATAAAAACTTTAGAGGGACTATTAAATCTATAAATGGAAATAGGGAAGAGTGTATTAGAAACATATCTTCCCAAGAAAATTGATATTTTATTAATATGTAGAATTTTAAAGCTTTTATAATATAAGACTATTCAAATGAATTTTAGATATTTTTTTGATTTGCTAGGAAAAAGTGATATTACCGCCTCCAATAATTATGATTATGGAACCAAATTCTAAAGGTTTTACAAGATAATCTGGTGAATTTGGCTCAAGTCTTAAAAATTCCTGCATTTGTTGATTTGAGTCAAAAATAATAACAACAGATCTACCAGTAGGGGATGAATTTCTAACTTTATAAGTAGTATTTGGCATTAAGCCTATATCCTTAACTCTGTAAAAGCCTTCGGTTAAAGTTTTAGGATTGGGGTCAGCATAAGCGCTCTTTATATCAATACTAAGAGACATAAATAAGAAAACAGAAAATATAATAATAAATTTTTTCATTGGTACAACTACCTTTCATAGTTTTATCTAAAGAATCGAACTATTCTTTCTATTTTCCTTTAGTATGCGATTATTAAAAAAATTTATGTATAATTTACTTAGTGAAAGTGCAGTAGAAGACATAATATGCTTTAGAAAAGGATAGATTTGTATTTTAGATACTAGTTAACTAGGTAATCAGTAATAGATTATAGAAACTTAATTGTAGCATAGATCAATAAATAAAGGAGTTACTTTCAAAATGAGTATAAAATTTCATTTACAAAATATGTTATAATTAATTCATCATAATAACTTTTGTGAGTTCGGTATTTGGATAATAGATAGAATGTGTTAAAGAGGCGTTTAATGTTGAAGTTGCAACTGGTGTAATCCTAGTATTAATACTTATAGTAATTGAAATGATTTTTGGAAGAATTATAGATTTTAATTATATAAAATCTTGATTTGTGAAAGCAATTATAAAGTAATTTTTTAGTGGTTTGGTAAGTTCTATTATATAGATAGAAGCATAATCCTATTGTTTTTGGGAATAGGATTATGAAATATCTAAAAGTTGATCAGTTTATTTTAAGGATATTAATTAATAAATTCAACTTCTAGCGGGTTTCTATCTACGATTTTTCTATATTTATATTTTGGATAGCCAACCATGACAGCTCCTGTTATAACTTTGTTATCAGGAATGCGAAGCAGTTCTAGTAGTGGCTTATAGTTTGAAAAAGCGCACATTTCAAATAATCCAGCCCAGCATGAACCTAATCCAAGAGTAGTAGCAAATAATTCAAGATATGAGAATGCAGAAATAGTATTTTTTATTCCATTTTTAAAATCTTTTGTAGATGTTGCTAATATTATGTGTGGAGTATTACGTAAAATTGAGTCTTCACCAGCGTCTCTATAATTTTTAACATGTCTTGAAAAGCTCCAATGTGGCGATGGGGAATTTTTAAGTTGATCTTCCATCCATTCTACTACTATGTTTGCAGCTTGTTGTAAAATCTTTTTATTTTTTATTATAATATATGAAAGTCCTTGTGTATTACTAGCTGTCGGTGCAAAACGAGCTATGTTAACTAATTTTAATAGTGTCTGTTGAGGAACTTGAGTTTCTTTGTAGCAACGGATTGAACGGCGAGACCTAAGAAAAGATTCAGCAGTGCTAGAATCTATGAGTGGAAATGATTCTAAATCCAATTGATTAGATAAAGGTGTTTTAATATTATCTATTGAACTAGAGGGACATATTGCAACACAATGGCCACAGGAAATACAATTATCTGGGTGAATAGCTATTGGTCCATTTTCATTCATAGATAAAACTCCACTTGGGCATACATTTGAACAAAGTCCACATTTAACACATGTTGATTGATTTACAGTAATTAATTCCATTGATATCACTCCTATTTGAGAATACTTAATAAAATCCTAGATTAATTATTTTAGGATACTTACAAAATATAATTTATATGTTATAGGAATTATTATCAAGAACGCACTTTTTAGTAACGTAGTTACTATTTATATACTTGAAATTAAAGAGGTAGTCAAAAATGATGAGATTTAAAGGAATTGAATACAATTGTTCTATGGAATTAACTTTAGATATTATAGGAGGAAAATGGAAGCCGATAATTATTTGGCAGTTAGGTAAAAGAACCATGAGATTTAATGAATTAAAAAGAAGTTTACCTAATATTACACAAAAGATGTTAACTCAACAGCTGAGAGCTTTAGAGGATGATGGGTTGATTAATAGGATAGCTTATAATCAAGTACCACCTAAAGTTGAGTATTCTTTAACTAACTATGGAAGAAGTCTCTTACCTATTTTAGCTGATTTATGTGATTGGGCAATTGATTATTCAAATACTGTTGAGGAAAAGAATATGCTTAAAGAAAAGATATGATAGGAAATTAAATAAAATTAAAAAATAAAGTGTTCTTATGTGGAAATACATTGGGATGGGGGGGACTCCTACAACGAGGAGCCCGAAAAATAATTATGAAAACTTAATTTATGTCACATAATTAGTATTGCACATATAGAGAGAAATATTCAAAATAAGAATAAAAAATTTAATATTTCCGGCTAGGGATTCTTGAAAGGTGATTTAATTATAAGCAAAAAAATTATAGCTAAAAATATTTGTACTTACTTATGTAAAATATTTATCACTATAAAGTGTTTCGGCATTTTGTAAGATAGATATATTATGCATATTCCATAAAGTCAATATAAGCAAAGATTTACTGAGAACTATAGGAAATTCAATACTAATTATATATATTGAAATGGACAATAAGTATTTATTTGATAATTTGAGATTGTAGTTAATATATGATTATTATAAAAACATAAAAAATAGAGGTAGTATCAGTGGGGGACACTAACGATACTGCCTCTATTTTAATTAAGATATTACTCTTTTCATATAAGAGTATTGACGATGTTTAAGTAAAATATACAACTTAAACAAAAAAATTTAAGTAGCATTAGTTGAGTTAATATAAAGCTAATTATTATTATAAAAAGTGGAATTGATATATAACTAAGAAGAAAGTTTTAAGCTAGGGAAATCCATATGCATAAGTACGTGTAACATAATTTATCATTGGCTCATAAAATATATTACAGTTAGTAAACTTATGATAAAGAGGAACTGAAATTATGTCAATTTAAACAAAGGAAATTGAAGTTACTACTGCAGAAAATCAATTTCAAGCTGAAATAAGTGATGGCAACATTGTTGATTCTTTATTTCAAAACTCTATACAAATATCGAAGACTGGTCCTGCATATAGCAGAGTTGGAGATATAGTAACTTACACCTATGCTATTACTAATACAAATCTACTAGGAGATGGAACAAATTTTTTGATTTAGCATACATTTATATAATTAGGGTGAGAAATATGTATACAGAAAGAACTTTAATAAGATGTATATTTAAGTACAAAGGAAAAAAATATAATATTGAGGATATAATGCCACATTGTTTAGAAAAAGAAAGCTTACTATTTTTATATGAACACGGGAATTATTCAGATGATATCTATAGAGCATCTCTAATAAGAATAAGATATGGTGATGATGAGATTCCTAAATTACCAAAAGGAAGTAATGAAATTGAGTTAGTAGATATTGATATAAATTGTAATTAAGCACCACAAATGTAGGTGCTATTTTAATGCTTAAAACTATGATACGAATTTTAGGTTGAAGTTCGAAGAGTATAATAATAAAAATACAGAATAACTGAACATTATGAATACAAAAGAATATAGTCAGAAAGTAAAATACATTATATGGAATATGTGGTATAATGAATTCAATATGTTAATATTAAGAGCTGTTAATTTAGAGAAAAAGGTATTGTTAGATGTTTCGTATAGTACATAAAATTAATAAAGCAGTATAAATTTATAGCTCCACAGGTTATAAGGTATTATGTATCTTAGTTAAATAAATTAAAGACATGTTTTGTAACAGGGGGGTAACCAATGATAGTAGCAGTTTTATCAGATATTCATGGAAATGGAGTAGCATTAAAATATACTATAAGAGATTTGAAAGAACTAGGGATTAGCAAAATTATAATTCTAGGAGATGTAGTTATGAAAGGACCAATGCCATCTGAGGTTCTTAAATTGTTAAATGATGAAGAACTAGAAGTCTTGACGTGGATTAAAGGAAATACAGATATGTGGTTTAAAGAGCTTTTAAAAGTTGGAGAAAATTTATCAGATAAGGAAAAGCAACTGCATCTATATTATAAATATTCAAAAAAGTATTTAAGTCATGATCAGGTAGAGTTTATAGATAATTTACCATTAGAGTCCTCAATTATACTTAATAATATTGAAGTACTTTGCGTTCACGGAACACCAAAATCTATAGTTGAAGCAATTGATGGAACTGTACATAAAGATGATATTAAAAAGGCTATAAGTGGAGTGAAGGAAAGATTAATCTTATGCGGGCATTCTCACAGTTCTTTTATAGGGGAAGTTGATGGTAAGAAAATATTTAATGTTGGAAGTGTTGGAAATTCTCTTGATGGGGATAATAGAATATCTTATGGCATATTAGAATTCTTAGAAGATGAAGTCAAATTAATAAATAGACGCATTGAATATCCAGTAAATGAAATTATTGATATAGCTATAAAAAATAAATTCCCTTTTATTGATCAATATAGAAATTGTATATTAAATGCCAGATAATAGATGTACTGTCTAGATAAAAAAATAGAATATAACACAGCTAATGAGCCTCCTCCGAAAAGAGGCTCATTAAATGGATTACAATGAAGGGAAAGTTATAATTTATCCCAAGAGTATTATATGGAGTTAAGAAATAAATATTCATTATAAGGAAATTATTATTGCTATAAGATAATAATTATGATTTGAATAAATTTAAGAGTGAGAGCTCTATTGCTGAATAGTGATTGCTATTTCACCTTTTCCAACTATAGCAATACGATCATCATCTAAAATAGTACCTAAATTTACAGACTCATTTGCAGTATCAAACTTTTTATAAAAAATTTCATTACCATTTGGGTCAAATATTATTAGGCTTGCAATCTCATCTGGCGTTGTAAGCATGGCTGTGGCTTTAACTTGTTGCGTATCTGTAATATCATATACCCCTTCTTTATATGTATTTGACTCGAAAATTGCTTTTGCGCTGTGTATAGTAGATACTATTAATATCAAAAGTGCTATTAAAAAAGTTCTTAGTTTCATTTATACTAGCCTCACTTCCCGATATTTGAATTTGGATAAAAAAATTATGTTAATAATACATGACGTGTCAATATACTGTTATTATGTGAATACTTAGTTAGACTATTCATAAGTAGCAATTGTTGAAAATAAAAAAAGCTCTCATGCTGAGAGCTTTGGAGATTTAAATTGTGTTCATTTAGGATCTTTGTTTTTTAATTGCCAGAACTGACCCTTTTTACGAGGGCAGCCGTTAATTAATAGATTAAAATAAAATTCAGATTATCATCATTTCAATAGATAGTATGTGAAATTACAATTTAATTATTCAAATTATTAATTGGTAATTTATTCAATTAAGATTGTTTGCAAAGCTGATAGGTAAAAATTGTTGGCATCAAAATTAGGGTTGGAAATAAAGAGATGTTTTATTTAAAGAAGGGGGGAAGAGTATGGAGGTTAAAAAGATCATAAATGACAAAAAGAAGTTTCTTGATTTATTGATGTTAGCAGATGAACAAGAAGATATGATTGATAGATATCTAGAGAATGGAGAAATGTTTTCTTTATATGATGATGATTTAAAAAGCATTTGTGTAGTAGTAAAAAAAGATAGTAATATATGTGAATTAAAGAATATGGCTACATATGAGAAATATCAAGGAAAAGGATATGGGAAAAAGCTTATAAGATACATTTTAGATTATTATAAAGGAAAGTGTACAACTATGATTGTTGGGACAGGCGATAGTAATCTAACAATTCCATTTTATGAGAACTGTGGATTTCGTGTATCACACAGAATTAAAAATTTTTTTACAGATAACTATGACCATCCAATATTTGAAAATGGAATACAGCTCGTTGATATGATTTATTTAAAAATAGACTTATAGAAAATGAAATAGAAGAACCTAAGGCGAAACTACAATTTTTTAATAATTGGCTATCTTTATTAAATTTGTTGCTAGAATTATGGATTATGAGGAATATACTAGGAGGCACATAATGATAATAGAAGATAAAATAATAGACGGTAAAAACTTAAGATGGATACTTAGATGCCCTAGAAAAGAGGATGCAAATGAGTTGTCTAAATTAAGAGCTCAGATTGATGGAGAAACAGAAAATCTTGACAGAGAATCAGGGGAATCGTTCTTAACTCCAGAAGATTTTGAAGGAATTATTTTTGGGGATAATACTTCTAAGCTAAATCTATTTTTTGTTGCTGAAGTGGGCGGAAAAATTGTGGGATTTTCACGCCTAGAAGGAAATAAGTTAGTTAGATTCAGACATAAAGCAGAGTTTGGAATATGTATATTAAAGAAATATTGGGGATATGGAATTGGGAGAGTAATTCTAGAAAATATTTTAAGATATTCAGATAGTTCGGATATTAAAAAAGTATCATTGTCTGCAGTAGAGACAAATACTAAGGCAATTGAATTATATAAAAGCTATGGCTTTGTGAAAGAAGGTTTATTAATAAATGATCGTATTCACAAAGATGGAAAATATTATAATACAGTTATACTCGGAAGAATAAATAGCAACAATTATTAAAAATGTAATGAGGTCGTATAAATAAAGAATTATAGTTTTATTTTCTTTCTTAAAACTTTATTAGAGGTTTTAATTATTATATTATAGTTTTTTGAGTCACTTATTGCTTCAACATTTTCAAAAATAGCATAACCAGTTACGGAAGTATGTTCAGGTATATTTGTATTATTCAGAATGTTTTCTAATAGTACGTTTGAATCGAGAGCCTTAAGATTATTTTTAGCAGATTGTGTTGTTGGAAAAGTTGCTAAATGTGATTTAAATCCAGAAGTTAATTTTACTTTTATAACATCTATTGGATTAGATGAGTTATTTTCTATAGTTAGATTTATAATTGCTATTTTATTGTTTTTATTATAGTAACTTTTTGAGTTGTTGCAAGACAGTTTTAAGTTAGTATTAATTATTAAAAAAGCTCTATAAGCTAGTAGAAAAGTATCAATCGTTAAAAATATAAGTAATAAAGGAATAAAAATATTTAAGTTCGACATTATAAATTCAGTCATTATTTAGCCACCTTTCACAATGATTTTATCATATATTTAGATAAAATAGAAAATCAAAATTTAAATTTGGAGAAATGGAGATATTAACAATGAAGATTATTGAAAAGAATCCAAGTGATCATGATTCCATACGTTTAATGGATGAATTGTCTAAAGAACTGGAATTTATAACTGGAGATAGCGGAAGGAATTCCTTTAATCCAGAGGATGTATGTGCCCCGCGGTCCTTGTTTGTGGTTGCATATGATGATAATGGAGAGGCCGTAGGATGTGGGGGAATACGGTATATTAATAAAGATATAACGGAAGTTAAGCGGATGTTTGCGAAGATTAAGACAATGGGCGTTGGAAGTGAAATACTATCATATTTAGAGCTTCAGGCAAAGAAAATGGGATACTCTGTTATTTGGCTAGAAACTAGATTAATAAATGAGCAAGCAGTAAATTTCTATAAGAAAAGAGGGTACCATCAGATACAGAATTATGGAAAATACAATGGAAATTCTAAAGCAATCTGCTTTGAAAAGAAGGTTATCTAATAATATAATAATATGAAAATCAGTTTATTATACTTAATATAAGCTAACTGGTTTATTTTATAGAGATTTGTATAAAATTTAATATTAATAAAAGCCAAAATAAATATTTTCTTTCACCGATGATAACAATAATGTTGAACAAAAGTGAAAGAGAGGATTTAATATGAATATATCAAAGAGAATATTAGCGATCCTAGAAATTATATTTATCGTGGCTGCAATGGAGGTATCAGTATGTGATGCTAGAGTTATTGCGGGAACAAATGGGTTAAGTCAGAGAGCTGTAATGATAGATGTAGTTCTGTATAATTTTAAGGATAAATATGTCTCTTTAGTTATGGAAAACTTAGAAGAAATTCAAAAGCAAAATGAAGGAAAAGTAGTATTTAGATTTTATGATGGAAAGGGTAACCAATCAACACAAGATGAAGTACTAAGCAATTTGGTCAGTGATAATGCAGATATTCTAATGGTAAATTTAGTTGATACAAGGGCCACACAGGATGTTATTAACAGATTTAAGTCTAAAAATATCCCTATAATTTTTTTTAATAGAGAACCAGTATCTGTTGATGCACTTAGGTATTATGGAAAAGCTTATTATGTAGGAACAAATGCTAAAGAAGCTGGAGAGATGCAAGGAAAAATTATTGTTGATATATGGAACAAGAATAGAGAGTTTATAGATAAGAATAATAATGGAATTTTGCAATATGTTATGCTAGAGGGTGAACATGGAAGTATAGAGGCACGGGAAAGAAGTGAGTCTTCTATTGGAACAATAAATAAGGCAGGAATAAAAACTGAGCAGCTTGCATTAAAAGCTGCCGATTGGCAAAGAGATCTGGCTAAAACAAATATTAGTTCACTACTTTTGCAATATGGCAAGAATATTGAGGCAATAATTGCAAATAATGATGAGATGGCTATAGGAGCTGTTGAGGCATTGCAAAACAATGGATATAATTTAGGAGATAAAAATAAGACAATAGTTGTTGTTGGAATTGATGCTACAGCTGAGGCACAAGAATTAATTAAAAAAGGTTTTATGGCGGGTTCTGTTATGCAAGATCCATATGAAATGGCAGAAGCGAGTTATGCAATAGGTATGAATGTATTTGAAGGTAGAGATCCGCTTTATGGTACTAAATATAAGTTTGATGATACAAAAGTTGCTATCCGTTTGCCATATCATGAATATGCGGCTTAAAGTGATTTAGATAGGAACTTCAGATTAAAAAAATGAGAAGTTGGTTTTTAGTAAATGGGGAAGGAGTTTATTATGTTTAAGAGACCTGATTTTTCTAATGGAACACTAAAAGCGATACAGTGTATTTGGTGGGCCGTTAGTTTATTAATTGCAATGGTTTTAAAAGATAATTTAGATTTGAAATTGTGGGAGTATCTTTGTATAGCGGTACCACTAATTTTAATTGGAGATGCTCTAATTAGAAAATTTACTAAAGGTAAGATATAATTAATTATGGGGATTATATACATTTGAAAATAAAATCTAGTAATATTTAATGAAGAAAATTACATGTTTGGTTGTTGCAGATTAATGATACAAGCTAGTGATTTTATCAAGTATTTAAGTATCCTCATTATAAAAATATTGAAATAATAACATGTATAGACCTCGTTAATGAATATATATTAAAGATAGTAATTTTGATTTTAAGAGGTTTAGGATGATGTTAGAAATAAAAATAGTATTCAAAAGTGGATATATCGGGTATTTTACTCCTTTAACTGATGAAGAACCAACAGAAGAGAATATATTAAAATTAAGAGAACTTATAAGGAATGCAAAGCAACAGGGAATGAGAGGAAGTTTTGAATTAAAAGAGTTAAAAACAGGTTGTATAACTGTAATAGATATTCAAGAGGTTGCCGCATTTGGCACTAAATTAATAGAAAAGACAGGGATGAATAATGAGCAAGGTAGCATAAGAATACGTAAGAAAAAGAAAAAAGCTTAAATTTACAATAAACATGAAGCCTATTAATAAAACTTAATTAATAATTTATAGACAGAGGGACTGTCCATTAAGTAAGGCATTCACAAAGCATAATGAAAATGGTTTTATTTTGGGAGGAAATAAGGAGAAAAAAATGATTAAAGATTTTAAATTGGATAATTTGGATAAGGTAATGGAAATATGGCTTGATACAAATATAGAGGCGCATGATTTTATACCTAAAGAATATTGGAGGGATAATTTTGAATTAGTTAAGCAAATGCTTCCGTCAGCAGATATTTATATATTTGAAGAAAATAATATTATAAAAGGATTTATAGGAATAGTAGAACAAAATTATATAGCTGGGCTTTTTGTAAAAAAAGAATATCAAAGAGAAGGTGTTGGTAAGAAGCTTATAGAGTATTGCAAATCTGAATATGATAATCTTACATTGCACGTATTTACAAAGAACGTAACTGCAGTAAATTTTTATATGAAGAATAATTTCAAGGTTATAGATGAACACATAAATGAAGATACAAAAGCAGTGGAGTATACAATGGCATTTGGAGGGAAATAGTTCATAAGGTTTTATTAGTATGCACATGCATTAATAAAAAATATTAACTTTCAACTTTAAGGAAGATAAAATAAAAGTTTTAAGTACCATATTTTGAAGTGAGTTTGTAGTACTTTTTTAGGCTAATAAAAATTTAATTTATGATAATTGTAATTTAGGATTAAGATTAAATTAATTTTTTTCGGCTATAATTAAAGCACTTTGAAGCAATTAAAATTAATAATATACTAGTACTAAGATTTATTATACTGGAATTAGTTGCTGATAATTAGTAAGTATAAGAAATAGAGGTTGATAAAATGAAAAAACAATATCTAAAAAGATTAGTTGCAATTGGTTTAATATCTACAAGCGTTTTAGCGGTAGCTCCAATTAAAGCATTTGCAGCTTGGAAACAAGATAATGTTGGATGGTGGTATACAGAAGGAAATGAATATGCTACAGGTTGGAGAAGCATTAATGGAGAATGGTATTATTTTGATGGCAATGGTTATATGAAAACAGGTTGGGTACAATATCAAGGAAAATGGTATTATCTATATAGTAGTGGTGCTATGGCTAAAAGTACTACAATTGGAAGTTATTCAGTAGATTCAAATGGAGTCTGGATTCAAAAGAATGATGGCACTACCGGAAATACAGCTGCCACTTTATCCACAAATAATGGTACAATTAATACTTCAACAAATGTTGACTCTGAATCTCAAAAGATAAGTGGTGTAACTGGTATAAAGTTTGATGATGTTACAAAAATAGTATTTTATGATGGAAGAGGCGGTAAATCAATAACAATAGGTGATAAAGAGAAAGTTAAAGAATTCATGGGATATTTAGATGGGTATACCATTAAAAAAGCAACAAATGTTGAAGCATCAGATGGATATATACATTCTGCACATTTTTATATAAATGATAAGGATGTAATGGATATAACATTTGTAAATCCTATAATTATCAATAATAATTATTATAACGTAATAAAAGGTGAATTAGATACAGATAAAATTGATAAATATCTAAAATCAATTGATTCTTCTTATGTTACGACAAGTGAATGGAATGATACTTATAAAAATCAATGAGATTAGTTGATTCAATTATTTGAGTTTTGTACTTTTGATAGATACTAATATTAAATGATGACCGAAATAAAAATAATGGGCAGCAGACATAAATCCAGAAGTACATTTTAGTAGATAAAATTATTTATATTTTTACATTAGTTATCTACCGTAAAAATGATATCAAAAATTTGGCTGCTGCCTTTGTTTTTGTATTAAAGAACTAAAGAATATGTCATTAATTTATAACATAAATTTCAGTGAGAAGTGAAGAAAATGTCATTTACAATGATTAATATATTATGGAGTAGTAAAAATGTTACTACAAATGGTTTTTAAAAGATCAATTATATAAATATAAGATAAGGCAGTAATTTAAAAAGCTGCCTTATCTTATATTTAATGTTAGGAGAATAGTAATTCATGTCTAATATAATTATAGACAAAAATAGTTATATATAATCATTAAATAGAATAATAATTTCCATATAATTAAGGATAGCTAATTAAGGAAAGTTATTTATGATTAAAAAAACTATGATTGTTTAGAATATTCCTTGTAAGGAATCCTAACTGTATTACCTGTCTCATCGAATTTATGATTTGTTCCGTTAAGCGGATTTTGCCCTGAAACAATATTCATTCCTATGGAATAAACTGCGTTTGCATAATCTGAAGGATCTTGTATAACAGTTCCTGTCATAGACCCCTGTTTAATCAATTCAGTAGCCTCTGGTAAGCCGCCAACTCCAACAACGGGAATATATTTGAATTTATTTCCTTTGTTATACCCATACTTTTGGAGGGCTTCAACAGCACCTACGGCCATGTCGTCACTATTTGCAATTATCGCTTCAGTTTTACCATTCTGTGTTAAGATAATTGATTCTATAGTATCTCTCGCACATTTCTTATCCCAATTACAAGAATTAGATGAAATTGCTTGAGTTTTAATTCCTGCTTCATTAAGTGTTTGGATTGGGTATTTACTTCTAGCATCAGTAGCAGGATCGCTTACAGGTCCTTTTAGAATTACGTACTGCACTATGTTGTCTTTATTATGGTCTAAATATGTTTTATTTGTATTCCACTCATTAATAAGAAGTTTGCCTTGCAGAATGCCAGATTGCTCATCATCTCCACCTATAATAATAGTTCTAGGGTATTCTTTAGCAAAATTTGATACTTCTCTGCTTGGTGATGTTAATAGTATAAATGGAATGTTCTTTTGGTGTATCATGTCAAAAGTATTTTTTAATTCTTCTAGTTTGAAAGTAACTGGTTCTATTACAAAAAGATCAAAATCTTGATCAAGTGCCTTAGCAATATTATCATTTTCAGTTCCTTGATTTCTTTCTGAATCAAATACAGTAAATTGAACTTTATTTCCATTTTCTTTCTGGATGTTTTTAAGACTTTCTGAAAAATGGGAAAGAAATAGTTCATCAGTATCCAGTAAAAATACTGCTATTTTAACTGGATTATTAGTAGTAGTATTTGGGCTAGCATATGTGTTAATTTCAATAATATTTAATAAAAAAATAGCGAGAATTAATAAAATGAGCTTTTTTAATATATTCATTGTAATCCTCCATGTAATTACTTAGATTAGGAAATCATAATAATAGATTATCTCTGATTATAAAATTTATTCGTTGGAATTATAAGCCCGATACATTAAGCGATTAATTGAAAGTCAATTTATAGGAAAGTAGTAATAGCATGAAAAAGCGTTTAGAAGATGGCAGAGAGTAATGCAGTATAAAGCAGGAAGAATTAGATAAAAATGTTATAAAAATACCACACTGTTTATTTGCGTGCAGCGTGATGTTCTCATAACATTTTTAAATTTAAAATATAGTAATGGATAGAATTTAACATAAATATATAAAAAGTAAATAAAGAAATTAATAGTTAATTAAAAATCATTATTTATAATTATCAGCACAATAAAAAATATAATGAATAAGTATTTTTAAGTAAATGTTACTGGACTAGTACCAAAAATTATTATAGATGAACCATAGTCAAGAGGTTTTATAGTATGTTGAGGCGATTGAGGACCAAGACGTATTAATTCCTGCAACTGCTGATCGCTATCAATAACTATTATAATAACTCTGCTGTTTGGTGAGTCAATTTTAGCAGCTATAGGTGAACCTATTTTTAGGTTTGCATCTCTTGCGCTGTATATTCCTTGACTAAGCGTTTTACCAACTTGGCCATAGGCAAGTTGCGATATGGTAGTAGATGAAATTAATAGAAATATAAAAATTAATATAACATATCGTTTCATTGAAACTATCAACCTTTCATAAATTTAGATTATTTAAATAATGTATTAATTATTATGTGAATATTAAGTGAAATTATTCAAAGGAATTAATCAAGAATTAATGGATTTTATAATTAGATTAAAGGTAGTTCAATTTAATTTATTGGATAAAGCTAGCGAACTTGTTAGTTTTGGATTATAGCTAAAGAGATATGTATGAAGCAGTTAGGGATTTGAAACATACATGAAAGAAATTATATTAATAAATTTTAGATATTATAATGTTGTAGGGAATAAATGTATAAACATATTTAAATATGAGTTCATATACTATTAACTAGAATAAATAATACTAAAGGAAGAGTAGAATGCAATATTCTCACGAAGCTTCAGCTGATAAAATAGAATTTACAGAGATATTAGGTAGGTATTCATTTAAAACATCTATAAATAATGGAGCAATAGATGGAATTGTAAATTTAACTGAGCTAGCTCCAAATGGAGTTGTTGGTCGATATCCGTATATTTATGGATATTATAATGCAAGTATATTAACTCTAACAGGGATATGGTCAACAGTATCTTATCCTTATGCATACCCTGAAAGCGCTTGTGTATTTGGCGCGTTTAAATTTTATTTCTATAAAAAGAATGGAAAGATAGGATTTAATGGCACATGGGGATGTGGACGTAATCAATATGGAGGGCTTAATGGTGTTGATTATTGGAATGGTGTGAAAATAGAAAATCAAAATTGATTATTCACAAATTCCTATTCTAATCGATATGATATAGATTATAGATAGTTTTTTGGAGGTTATTATAATGGGTTACTATGTCAAAGTAGAACCAGATGTAAAGATCTATGTAGAAGACCTTAATGAGGGTGCCGATAAAACAATTTTATTTATACACGGTTGGCCAGGAAGTCATAAACTGTTTGAATATCAATTTGATGTTTTGCCAAAGATGGGATATAGATGCATTGGGATAGATACAAGAGGATTCGGAGAGTCAGATAAGCCATATAGGGGCTACAATTTTGATACCTTGTCAGACGATGTCAAATGTGTAATTGATACATTAAAGTTGAAGGATATAACATTAGCAGGACATTCAAATGGAGGCGGAATAGCTGTTAGATATATGGCGCGTCATAAAGGTTATGGAGTATCAAAACTTGCTCTTTTTGGGGCAGTAGCGCCAAGTCTTATTAAACGTCCAGATTTCCCTTATGGCTTAGATAAAGAAACAGTTCTGCAGCTAATTGAAGGAACATATACTGATAGACCTAAAATGCTTCAAGGATTTGGAGATATGTTTTTTTATCAACATATAACAGAAGCTTTTTCACAATGGTTCTTTCAATTAGGATTACAGGCAGCAGGATGGTCAACAGCAGCAATTGCAAAGGCTTGGATAAATGAAGTTTTCTTTTCTGACTTAGAAGAGATAGATGTTCCAACTTTAATTATTCATGGAATCCATGACAAAATTGTTCCATTCGAATTAGGACAGATACAAGAAAAGATGATTAAGAATTCTAAGCTTATTCCATTCAAATACAGTGGACATGCAGCGTTCTATGATCAACGTGAAGAATTTAATAAAGAGCTAATGAAGTTTGTTGAAGAATAAGATTTTAAAGTTAAGAAAATATTTTTATAAAACTATTCTGTATGAATAGTTACTTTAATACCGCATGATTCATTAATTTGGATTTGCGGTATTTTTATTTACTGGAAATATTAGAGTCTATATGAATATAATATTAAAGCTAAGGCTTAATATTTAAATGTAATACGTTAATTAAAACGAAATTCCTTATATGCAATTATAAAATGTTACACAATATGTAGAAAGTATTTAATGATGAAGAAAAAGGCACGTTTATTTTGAGTAAATATGCAGAATTGCTCGATAAGTTACCTATTAACATAGGAGACCGGTAGTATTACATGGAATATTATAGTAAAATGATAAATAGGTGCAAAAGCACAAATGAAAAAAGCTGAAAATTGGAGGGCTTTATTATGGAATTATATAACTCCTTCGATTTCATTGGAGAACAATCATATATAGTGGTAGACAATGGGATCGCTACTGAAATTAGTAAGTTATTTATTGAAATGACTGAATATTCAGAGGAAGAACTATTAAATAAAAATATTAAAGAATTATTCAATATATTGAAAATCGGGCCTAATGCAGATTTAGAAGATATTGATGGTGAGAAAGATTACTTTATGTTTACTAAATCATTAGATGCTAGGTTTATAAATATAGATGTGGCAGAAGGTGCAATTGGAAATGTGTATATTTTCTCAGAAAAACCAAATTCACGTCTAGATGTTAAATTCGCAGCAGTAGACGCTCTATGCGCTCATAATAAATTTGGAATTGCTATTTTTAGTACTCCAGATATAACTCTATTGAAAGCAAATCAAACTTATCTAAACTTTCTCGATAAACCATTTAATAGTATAGAAAATTCAATAGGCAAAAAGTTAAATGAAATAATAAAAGGATGGACTGGAAGCTCATCAGAAGAAGTATGGAAAGGAGTGCTTTCAACAAAGAAACCGTTTTACAGTGATGAATATATATTTGAATTTGAAAGAGGAGTGACGTACTGGGAGGCTAGTCTCGCTCCGGTGTTTGAGGATGGAATTCTAAAATATTGTATTGAAATTACAACAGATATAACAGAAAAAGTTTTAGACAGAAAAAGAATGGAAGAGCAAACAAAGGTTATTAAAAAACAAAATGAACAGCTGATGATGCAGGCAAACCTATTAAATCTTTCTTATGATGCTATCTTAGCTTGGGAGATTAATGGGTCTATTATATATTGGAACAAGGGAGCAGAGGAAAAGTATGGTTATAGAAGCGAAGAAGCTATAGGAAGTATTAGTTATGAACTGCTAAAAACTACATTTCCTATTAGCTTTAGTAGCATAAAATCAACACTTTTAAGTGATGGAATTTGGCATGCTGAAATAGAGCAAATTAAGAAGGACGGGAGTAAGCTTTTAGTTGAAACTAGATTGCAGTTAATAGTAGATGAAAATGGAAAGCAAATTGTCCTTGAAACTAATCGTGATATTACAGAGAATAAGAAAATGGAAAAAGAATTACAAATTCAAAACCAAATTATAAAACAGCAAAAAGAAGAATTAGAAATAATAATAGATAATATGGCAGATGGCTTAACTGTTGTGGATAACTGTGGTAAGTATAGACGAACAAATAAAAGAGTAGAAGAATATACTAAAAAGTTTACTTCGCTTGATAATCCAGTAGATAAAGTTGGTGATTCATTTGAAAGTGGAGAAATATACTATGATGAAAAAGGCAAATGCATTTCACTTGAAGATTTTCCTTCCATGAAGGTCATAAGAGGTGAAAAAGTTAAGAATCAGAGAATAGTCATAAAGCACGGAGACGATGCTTCATATTTTGATTTTAATGCAACTCCTGTTTTTGATGAATATGGGAAAGTTAGTTTAGGAATCATTATTAATCGTGATGTGACAGAACAAGTTAATTATGAGAAGCATATTAAAGAACAGAAAGAACTTTTTGAAGCTATATTAGATAATATGCAGGAGTCGATTTATGTATTTGACAAAGATGGTAAGTATATAATTAAAAATAAAGTGGCTAGGAAACGTTTTTCTGGAGAGTTTAAAGAGTTAGGTGAAGGTTATAAAATTACAGAGCTTTATGATTTAGAAGGAAACAAAATGCCAATAGAGGAAACTCCAATATATCGTGTGAAATCTGGAGAAATAGTAAGAAATAATATTGTGAAGTTTAAAAAAGACGATATGGAATATTACAATATCATTAGTGGAACGCCGATTTATGATAATAGTGGTGATTTTTTATATGGAGTTGTAAGTTTTCTTGATATAACGGATATGATCAAAAGCCAACAAGATTTACAAGAAGTACAAGAAAAGTTGCTAGCTGTAGAGCGTGAAAAAAACGAAGGACTTGAGCAGGCAATGGAAATGAAAGATGAGTTCTTATCATTTATTTCTCATGAGTTTCGAACACCACTTAATGTAATTAATACAGCTATACAAACTTTAAATTTAGTTTACTCAAATCAAATGACCGAAAAGATAAAAGCATATATGGGAACTATTAAGCAAAATACTAATAGGCAATTAAGATTGGTTAATAATATTCTTGATATTACTCGTGCTAATGCAGGCCGGATCACGATAAATAAAAAAAATATAGATATAGTTTTTCTAACAAAAGCTATAACTGAATCGGTATATGAATTTGCATCAAAAAAGGGAGTAAGATTAACATTCGTATCAAAACTTACAAAAAAGATAATAGGGATTGATGATGAAAAATATGAAAGAATTATTTTAAATCTTCTTTCCAATGCGATAAAGTTTACACCAGCAGGAAAATCTATTGTTGTAAATTTACATTCAGCAAAAACTAATATATGTATTGAAGTAAAAGACAATGGTATAGGTATACCAAAAAATAAGATAGATGTAATATTTGAAAGATTTGGGCAGGTAGAGAGCTCTTTATCAAGGCAGGCAGAAGGAACAGGTATAGGTTTATCATTGGTAAAGAGATTTGTTGAAGCACTAGGGGGGAGTGTAAGTGTAAAAAGTAATTTATGCAAAGGTACAACTTTTAAAATATTACTTCCTAATGAGAAAGTAATAGAAGAAAAAAATGAAAAACCGATGATTGATTTAATGACTGATAATAGACTTGTTCAAACTACCAATATAGAATTTTCAGATATATATTTATAACTAAAGGTATTTAGATATGAGTGTTTTATGGTGTAAATAATACAGTAATATAGTAAGTATAAAATTATTTGGAGGTGACTTATTATATTTTTTATCGAAAAAATAATAAGGAATAGGAGCTAATAACGCATAATTAAGCCCCTATTCCAATGAAACAAGTGACAACTACCATTTTGAGGAAATGGTCGGGGTGTAGTTATCAGATTGCACTATTATTATGTGAAAGAATGATGTAGATATTCTAATTATATTTTAGAATAATTTCACATTGCAGGAGATTATAGATGATTTAACATAGACTGTTTTAAAGGTGGACATTTTGGAAAGAATTAAAATTAATAGAATATGTTAAATCAAAGGAGATAATACAATTATGATGTGCAGTGGAGAGCTATTAGAAGAAAAAGTACAGAAATTTTGCAATAATAACAACAAGGATGAAGGACAAATATGGCAGGTTATAAATAATGTTTATACAAGGACGTATGGACGTAACATAATGTGGGAAAAGGAACAATATCAAAAAGAAAATAATTTGGAAGATATACCAATGGCTGAACAGTTTGCTAAATTAAATTTAGTTCATAGAGCAGTAGAAATATTGAAAGGGCTTCAAGATTGTATTAAAAATGGTTGGGAGTTAGAATAGAAGGCATACTTCAATTAATATAAATATTAAAGTTGAATGGAAAATTAAGATGAAAATCTAAAGCCTAAGTATGGCTTTAGATTATGATGGTTTTGGATAAGGCTTTCAGTTATTTGCTTTCAACCTTGAAATCTCTTAAGCAAGCGACAATATTTCCATTGCCTCGATGAAAATTTACACATTCGCAGCACTTACCATGTCTTTCGCAATTAATATTAGAGCATGTACAATTCTTTTCGTTACAACCAGCCATTATGAATTCCCCCTACAATCTAGATAAAATATTTTAATTCATTAACAATTATAAACTAATTTCTAGGAAATATATAGAAAATTGAAGATGATTACTGAAATTTTAATGATTAGAATTTGTATGTATAAGTTGTCTTTAACTTAAAAAAGCTTATTAATTAAAGTTGTATTGTTCATTTTGTAGGAAGCAAAATAATAAATGGATTAACATGTGATAATAGTATATTATTATTTAAGTCGAAAACTTAAAATAAAGTCATAAAACACCCGTGAAGGTAGATTAAATTGAAAATACTTAATCTACCTTTTTATTTATTTGATTTTAAGACAATGTTTATGAAGAATAATCATAAAATTACAATATATGTTATAATTAAAGGCATGAATAAATTGATACTAGATAAGGTGGAGTTATTATTCATGGGAATCTAGATGAAAAGGCAACAGATTACAATTTGAAAAATTGTCACTTGAATTTTTAGAAATAATTCTATTGGGCCTCTATAAATACCTATGTAATAAGTTTATATCTAATAGAAGGAGTAATAAGATATGAAGAAAATAATTTTGGTAATGATATGTATTGTTACAATGTTTACATTAACATCATGTTATATTGCAATCAATCATCAAAATTATATATGCAAATAAAAGGAGAAACAGTATGATGAATATTGATAAATTTAAATACTTTTCTTTAGATGCAGTAAAGAGTCTGAAACGAAATTCTACAACAACAATCTTTTCAGTAACTACTATATCTGCAACTTTCTTTATTAATGGATTATTTTTATTATTTTTGCTATCAATTGGCAGAAGCTTTGAAAGTATTTACACTAATAATCAGGCTATGAAAGAAATGATTATGATTCTAATATGTTTTAAATTTGCAATTTTTATTGTAATACCATTAGTTTCAGTACTTTTAATTGTAAATGCGATTAAAATGGTTCTATTCTCCAGAAGGAGTGAAATAAGTATAATGAAACTTATTGGAGCTACTAATTGGTTTATTAGATGGCCATTTATTATTGAAGGAGGAATTATAGGAATTGCAGGTGCTTTTGTAGGATATTTATCTCTGTTTTTCGTATATAGCTTTATTTATACTAAAGCAATGGAGTATGCACCAGAATTTAGTCTTGTACAACCTACCTTTATAACCAATATAATGCTTTTTCCATTTGGAGTATCTGGTATCTTAATAGGGGTTATAGGAAGTATAATAGCTTTAAGAAAATTCTTAAATGTATAGATTGGATACTTAAGGGATTAATTGTTTGAAGATTTACTATTATATAAATTGGAAAAATGATATGATGATTTGCAGATAAATTAGTGTTATTTCTAAGAAATCCCACTACTTAATAGGAAAGAAATTTGTATGCAATGTTTTAATAATTAAGTTAACTGAAAGAAGGAAATAAGTATGGAATTTATTATTCGAAAAATGACAGAAGAAGATTGGGATAGTGTTGCTGATATTTATATGGAAGGAATAAAAACTAAAAAGGCTACATTTCAAGCAGAACTTCCTAGGTATGAAGATTGGGACAAGGGACATTTAAGTATAGGTAGGTTTGTTGCTACTAATAGTGATAATAGAATTATTGGTTGGATAGCGCTAAGCCCAACAAGCAGTAGATGTGTGTATAAAGGTGTTGCAGAAGTCAGCATCTATATTAGTGAATCTTGTAGGAGGAATAATGTTGGATATGAACTTATGAATAGAGTAATAGAGGAAACTGAAAAAGAAAATATATGGACTCTGCAATCAGGAATATTTTCTATTAATGAAGCAAGTATTAAATTACATAAAAAATGTGGTTTTAGAGTTGTTGGGGTAAGAGAAAAAATTGGATGTGATGCTGATGGAATATGGCATGATACTATCCTTATGGAAAGACGAAGTAAAATAGTAGGTATATAGAAAAGATGACAGTGCTAAGAGTTAACAACTATTAATTATAAATGAGTCTATATTTTATTTATAGCGATGAATTAGAGAAGACAGTATTATTTAAGATAGACTTAAAATATCAATGAATAATACCATATTCTTGATATGTGATATAATAATTACAAGATAAAAAAAGGATGAACACAAAAGGAGAGAAGTAATGGACAGTGCAGTTAATCACAATTATAAGAATCAAGGTATAAAATTTTTTAAGGAATGGGTAATTCCAATAGCAGTAGCACTTATAATAGCTATGTTAATAAAAAATTTCTTGTTTTTTAACATATATGTTCCTAGTGAATCAATGGTACCTACTATAAACGTCAATGATAAGATGGTTGTTACAAAAATATATAATATGGGCAATATTAAAAGAGGAGACATTATTGTATTCTATTCTGATGAATTAAAGGAAACACTTATTAAAAGAGTTATTGGATTGCCAGGAGATCATATTGTAATACATGATGGTATTGTTAATATAAATGGAAATGATATTAAAGAAGATTATGTAAAAAACAATGAAAAATATAATAGAACATTTGATGTTCCAGAAGACAAGTTTTTCTTTTTAGGCGATAATAGACCTGATTCTCGTGACTCAAGAAGATGGAAAAACCCATATATAGATAAAAGCAATATAAAAGGTAAGGCTGTATTTAGATTTTATCCATTTAGTAAAATAGGTTCGTTATCACAATAAAAAATAAGAGTAAATAACATATTAAAAATCGCAGTATTCATAAATAATATATTCTATTTAAAGTAGCAGAGTTTGATTTTTCTATCTATATACTTTAATAGAGAATAGATTGTAAGTGAATGTGTGATTTTTTATTATTTAGATGTAAAATTCTAAAAATAATTTGGAGTTTATTAACAAATAAAATTGTTGTAGATGAGACTAAAATATAGAAATCTAATCTAAGTGTATATAGTAAATGATTAAAACTAATATAATAGAATAATTGGAGGAGAGAATGAACAGATTAAATTTAATTTTACCAACTTTAGAAGATAAGGAAAAACTCATGGATTATAAAAGAGAGTTTATTGAAAATAATGACAGCATGGATGGTACAGCTGGATTAGGTAGTGCTAAGACTTTTGAAGAATGGTATAGCGCATTTGGTGATAATTCAAAAGAAGAAACTGTAAGAGATAGCTTAGTTCCAGCAACTACATACATGGCTGTTTCTGTTAGCGATGGGCATTTAATTGGAATGATTGATATTAGACACCGATTAAATGACTATCTTTTAAACTTTGGTGGTCATATAGGCTATAGTGTTAGAAAATCAGAAAGACGACAAGGATATGCAACAGAGATGTTAGGACTAGCACTAAGGGAATGTGTAAAACTAGGAATTAAGAAAGTATTAATCACTTGCAACAAAAATAATATTGGCTCTGCAAAAACAATAGTAAATAATAATGGAATATTGGAAAATGAAGTGGATGAAGGAAATAGGATTACACAAAGGTATTGGGTTTATTTATAATATCTGTAGAATTTCAAATATTACTAATTCTTATATAGAATAGAATTCTTATAATAGCTAAATATAAATATCATTTAGTTTTATATAGTTAGTATAATTTCTATAAAAGGAGCGAATTAGTGATGAGGAAAAAAATAAACAGATTAGTAGTACTAATAGTAGTTATATTATTAGCAATGACGAATTTAGCATATGCACAGCCAATACCTAAGCAGAATATACAATATGGGCCTAAAATATCAGAATTAAAGAATAAACAAGATATTATAAAAAATTTTCAAGATATCAAAACTATACGAACCAATATAGCCACCATAAATATAAGAGAAAATTCAACAAATGAACAATTAATTGCAGTAAATACGAGTATAAGAAATTATATTAATGAATATCAACAAGTTATTCGTAATTTAGAAGAACATAAAAGAACTTATAGTGATTCAATTTCAGATGTATTTTTTTCGGATCAAATATCATTTATAGCCCAAAGTTTTGTTATAAGTTTAAGGCATCAGCAAAATTTGATAAGAGCACTTCAAGGTACTGAAGAAGAGTCAAAAAGGCTATTTTATTCAAGTTATTTAATACCAGTATATTATTATCTAACTTTAGGAGATCAAATGACAGCGTATATTGATAACTATTTTACATTACCAGATTAAACTTAAAGAAAATTATAAACAAATTTATAATTTTATATTCAAGGATCGCATCACTTAGAATGATATGCGATCTTTTTATATTATAATACTTATAGAATGAAAGATATTACATTAAAACATGTAAAGAAAGTGGGGATTAATATGAAAGTAATAGATTTAACACATACCATTTCAGAGAATATGCCGGTATATCCAGGAACAGAGAAACCTAAATTAGAAGTTGCAAGTACCTATGAGAAAGATGGCTTTAAGGAAACATTGCTAACTATGTTTTCTCATACAGGAACGCATATGGATTCTCCGGCACACTTATTCTCTCAAAGAACAACTTTGGATTCATTTAGTGCAGAACAGTTTGTTGGAAAAGGTATAGTAGTTGATTGTAGTAATTTAAAAGAAGGCCAAAAGATTACGATGAAGTATATTGAAGCTGTAAAAGAAAAAGCAGATATAGCACAGTATATTTTGTTTTATACAGGTTGGGATAAATACTGGGGGACAGACGCTTATTTTGGAAATTATCCATATATTACAGAAGAAGTAGCTGAATACTTAATAAAAAGTAAGAAGAAAGGGGTAGGGATAGATGTTATAGGAATTGATCCTATTAAAGATGAAAATTTAACTATTCATAAAAAGCTTTTTGCTGAAACAGACATAGTTGTAATAGAAAATCTGACATCTTTAGATAAAGTGGGAAATGACATTTTTACATTCTGTGCTCTTCCAATAAAATTTAAAGATTCAGATGGAGCGCCTGTTCGTGCTATTGCTATTCTAGAGGATTAATTATTTAAGCAGAAAAGAGGATTAAAATGAATTGTAGTATTAAATCGTTATACTTATGCGTTAAAGATATGAATAGGGCAATTGATTTTTATGAAAATTTATTTGAGCAAACTGTAACCGTTCGAGATGAGATGTATAGTGTGTTTGATATTAATGGTTTTCGTCTTGGCTTGTTTGCTTATGAAAAAGTTAATGAAAAACATGTTTTTGGAAATAGTTGCTTACCAAGCATAGAAGTTAATAGCTTTGATGTTCTTAAAAGCAAATTAGAAAAATTAGAAATTATATTTCCAATAAAACAGATTGGAGCTAATTGGGTTGCTGAATTTAGAGATAGTGAAGGTAATAGTATTGAAATAACAACTCCTATAACAAATTAAAAGATTGCAAATACAATGCAGTATATATAAAAATTATATTATTCAGAAATGAAAAGCGTGATTTTTAATCATAGATAAATATTTAAATAGCAGGCAAATATTTATAGAGAAGGCGGTTAGTAAATAGGGTGTTAAATGCAATTTGCCTCAATATGAATATATTTTGGAAAATGTAACAATGGTTTTGGTTAATATGACTATAAATGTTGAATAATTGCACAATAAATATTATAATGTAATTAATGGAATAATTAGGTTGATAAGGAAGTAGAGGGAATTTATTTGATAGTCTAACACAAGATAAAACTTGATAGATACACATTTCCAATTTTACATCTCTGATTTCTTAGATAGAATTATTTCTTTTCATATATCAATTTAATTATTCTAAATAAGTTAATTTAAATAATAATTAAGAGGTGGGTATTATGGGAATAAAAAAAATGATTGCAAATTTACTATTAAATCTTTCTAAATCTATGAATAAATCACCTATGGTATCATTTTGTTTCGCTGGTATTGAAGATATGCCAGAGTCAATGAAAAAGTTAAGATAATAAAACTTGTTTATATGATTATTTAACATTATAAAAGGAGATGTAAATTGGAAGTGCAATACATTGATGCATTAATTACTATTTTTCAAAGTATATTGTTTATTTATATAGTTAATTATTGCTTGGAAGAGGACAAAATAGTAAAAATAAAAGAATTGATATTAAGTGTTATACTTCTATCGGTAGATGGCTTTTATATAACATACTTACTCGGAAATTTATCAATATGTATATTTATAACACATGCTTTAGGAATATTAATTATATATTTTACTTTTAGAAAAAATGTGCTGAATCCAATAATAGCATACAGTTTAATATATTCAATAGTACTTATATGGGTGTCGACATTTGGTAACATACTATATGTAATGCTAGATGTTAATTCATTGGAAGATTATATAGCGAATATATACATTACACTTGTGTATCTCTCTCAGATACTCTTATTTATTTTATGCTTTTTATTTAAAAGCAAAATTAAGCAGATTTATAAGCTATTACTAGATGAAAGTAACTCTGTAAAATACATAATTATAATAAGTTTCTTTCCTGATTTTTTGATTTCTTTATATAATATTTCATACGATATTGAGCCGGTATTATCAAGAAATATTATAGTTATAGCTTTAATTGGATTTATAATATTTAATATAATAGATTTTAGAAAGATTAAAAAAGATTCGGATGAAATATATAAATTGAATGGAATTTTAACATCAAAAAATATTGAACTTAAAAATATAAAAGATAATTACAATCTAAATATTTTAAGTTTATATGAACTCTGTGATATGAATATGTATCAAGATGCGTCCAACTTATTGAAAAGAATTATAAATACATATCAAAACAGCGGAAATGTTTATGAAAAAGATGCTGAAGGCTCTTCACTTCTATCACTAGCTACTAAGCATGTTATAAGTGATGATATAAAAGTTATTGTATCCGATAATGCCAATTTTAGGTTAACAACAATGAAAGAGATGGATTTATATCGAATAATAATTAATATAGTCAACAATGCGGTAAAGGCTATGAAGAATAAGGGGACTATAATTGCTGAATCATACGAGGATTTAAATAATATAGTTATAAATATAGCAAATGACGGGGAAAAGATTCCCGATAAAATAATTAATAAAATTTTTGATTCTGGATTTACTACTAAAAATAATAATAACAAGAATCATGGCTATGGTTTAAGTATAGTAAGAGAATTAATTGAAAAGAATAATGGAAGAATTAAAGTTGAAAGCAATGAATATATGACTGAATTTACAATTGTATTGCCAATAAATGTGGACGCATAATTACATGTATATTTGGAAAAGTTAGTTCATAGAAACTTATGCTAAATTTTATATATTCTAAAAATTTAATTGATTAAAACCAAATTTAAAATGTAGTCATTAATACAACAAATAAAATGATTTAAGTAATTTAGAACCTATAGAATTTAGATAATAAAGGAATATCTTTTTAATAAAAACAGCTATTGGACTTTTCTGGTGTATCTGAAAGTGGAAATCCAATAGCTGCTTTTTTATTCTCTTTACGAATCGTAACCTTCTAAATCAGTCTTTTCCATGATTCATATCATCAAGGGGCAAAATGTTCACAGATTCTATCGGAATATAAATTCCTTAAGAATAAAAAAGGCAGCAACTTTCGTTGCCACCAAGTCCATTTTGCAAAATTAGTATAACTTAAGTCATCTATAGAAATCAAGGGGGAGCAGCTAAAATAATTTAGCATATTGAATTAAATAAATAGATTCAATATCATACTATAGCTCATAATTAAAGATTAGTTATGCCAGTATTTACAATTTATGATATAATTTATTTATATAAATTAGAAGAGGTAGATGATTTTGCAGTATGGGGGAAAAAATGAGTGATAAAAATAAGGGAAGAGTTACTTTATATTTGATGAGGCACGGGCAAACTATCTTAAATAAAGTAGGAAGGACTCAAGGATGGTGTGATGGAGTTCTAACTAAGGAAGGAATTGAAGTAGCCGTAAATACGGGATTAGGACTTAGTGATGTGAAGTTTAAAGCAGTTTACAGCAGTGATTTAGGAAGAGCAATAAAAACAGCTCAAATTGTCATAAAAGAGAATAAGGCAAGTGTGGACTTAGAACTAAAAGAATTTGAAGGCTTAAGAGAAGTATATTTTGGAAAATATGAAGGAGAGTTTGAGAAGATAAAGTTTAAGGCGATACTTGATTTCCTTAATGTAACTTCATTTGAAGAAATGGCAGAAAAATATGATTTTCAAAGGGCATATTGTGATTCATGTGCTGCATTAGATGAAACGCATGAGGCTGAAGATTATAATACAGCTTTAAAAAGATTTGTAACAACTATAAATAATATATGTATTGAAAATGAAGAAGATGGTGGAGGGAATATTCTAATAGTAGTTCATGGAGGAATGCTTAGAGTATTTATTGAACATTTAGATAAAAATTTCGACATAAGGAATATGGATAATTCAAGTATATCAAAAGTTGCATATGAAAACGGAAAATTTAAGGTTCAATCTGTAAATGATAGTAGTTATAGTGAAAAAGGTAAAGCTATGAGACAAATACCAAAATAGTGAGATGCTTAGTACTTATTTCGGCAAGCTATATGAATAAGTTCAGATCTTATTTTATTTGGTATCTATAGATATCCAATTCAAGAATTAAACTTATGAATAGTAATTTCTAGCATAAACTAATGATTTAACCAT
>NZ_JAKGTE010000042.1:0-41785 GCF_022324665.1 Clostridium sp. YIM B02500
GGCACAACAGGGCTCGAACCTGTGACCCCCTGCTTGTAAGGCAGGTGCTCTCCCAGCTGAGCTATGCGCCCATAAGATAGATATAAATGGTGACTCCTAGGGGAATCGAACCCCTGTTACCACCGTGAAAGGGTGGTGTCTTAACCGCTTGACCAAGGAGCCATGCTATATTGTCTTTCGCTTAAATGTCTTAACTAGATGTCCTTGAGTTATTCAAGCTGCTGACCACATAGACTATAATACCCAAAATTAGATTCCCTGTCAACACATTTTTTCATTTTTTTTATTTTTATATTATTTATTTTTAATAAAGTGGCATTATATCTACATTTCAGAGGTTCCTTAAATATAATCTCTAGCCTCCTTCAGACTAGATAAAAGATCTTTTTTTAAATTAATTTGCTCTTCAATATTTTTTATTTCACCACAACATATTTCTAAAAAATCTTCTTTCTCTATTTTATTAATATTTATACTATATCCATTCTTTTTAAAATTTTTTCCTGACGCTTTAACTTCTAAGGGAAATTTATTATTTATAAATAACAGCATTTCCTTTTCCCATACTTTACTTTTGTACAGTTTATATTTATCTCTTAAAATACTTAGATTTTTTACCTCTTCTTTAATTTCTAACTTTAATGATTCATATAGTGCATTGTAAAAAAGTACTGATATCCCTCTTTTTAATTTAATTTTCAAGAAATTTCTATTGTTAATTAAAAATTTATCTATATCACTTTCACTTATACATTCCACATCATTAAAAGAAAAACTCTTTACCCCACTCATATTCGGATAATTAACCATTATATTATCAAAGTTCATTCTGATCACTTTAAATACTCTTTCGAAATCTCCCGAATTCATATTAATTACCTTTACTTCCATTATAAAATCACCTCATTTTTAGTATTCCTTTCTTTTAACCTTAATATTACTATGATAAAATTTATTAAAAAGTATTATAAAATATTGAATAATATGATTTGAATCCTTTTATTTTAGTAGTGATTAATAAATTAATGGTATACTTAAAATATTCAGTTTATTTTAGCACTGGGTAAAATATGTGATTTAATTTTATATGGTCAATAAAACATACATAGGGAGTGATTGTTATAATGATTTATCACGATTTAATGATTGTCGGCGGTGGTGCCTCTGGCCTAATGGCTGCAATAATAGCCAAAGATTTTGGACTTGATGTGGCAATTATTGAGAGCAACGATAGAATTGGCAAAAAAATTCTTGTAACTGGCAATGGAAGATGTAATATTACTAATAAAAATATATCTCACCCATTTGGGTGTTTCCATAGTGAAAATCAAGATTTCTTTAAAGCGACATTAGATAACTTTACTGTTAAAGATACTGAAAGCACATTTTTATCTCTAGGATTGCCATTAATTGAATTGGAAAGCGGAAAGATGTATCCAAAATCTCTTCAGGCCTCTTCTGTAATAGATATATTCAGAATGGCAATAGAGGATAGACAAATACCTCTATATACAAATTGTAAAATTGATTCTACAAGTAAAAAAAATAACTTTATTTTAACAAGTAATAATGATGACTTTAAAAATTTTTCTTGTAAAAAACTTATTTTAAGCTGTGGTGGGAAATCAGCTACTAAAACAGGTTCTGATGGATCTGGCTATAAACTATGCAAGTCATTGGGTCATAGTATTATAGAGCCTATTCCTGGCATTGTTCAATTAAAATTAGATTATCCTTATTTAAAAGCTCTATCAGGAGTAAAATTTGATGGCTCTGCTTCTATTTTAGTTGATAATAAAGTTATTCGAACAGAGTTTGGTGAAATACTTTTTACCGATTATGGAATTTCAGGCCCCCCTATAATGCAATTATCATCTTATGCTTCTAAAGCTCTCTATGAAAATCTAAATGTAACTATAAGAATAGATATGTTTCCACTAGAAAGTAAAGATGATATTGAAAGTTTCTTTACCACACATTTTTCTATGTTTGGTCACAGAGAGATATCAACAGCCCTAATTGGGGTTATAAATAAAAAATTAATTTCTACAATTTTAAAAGATGTTGGGATAAAAGATATACATATACCGTGCAGTAGTATTGATTGGAGAACTACCAGCAAATTAATTGATAAGTTTAAAAGATGGGATTTTAAATGTATTGGCACTAATGGCTTTAACAATTCACAAGTTACAGTTGGTGGTGTAAATACATCTGAAGTAAATAATATTTCCTTAGAATCTAAGTTAGTTAAAAATCTTTATTTCTGTGGAGAGATTTTAGATGTGCATGGAGATTGTGGAGGTTTCAACCTTCAGTGGGCATGGAGTTCTGGATATTTAGCAGCTAAGTCCGCCGCCAATAGCTAAAAATTATTAACTTATCTATAAAAATAATACTATAAAATTAGCTGTCGTAATTATTAATATTACCTAGATTCTTGCAACAGCTAATTTTCTATATTTACCTTTATTATTTTTTCCAATCTGCTTGTAATAGCGTTAGTTCAGTTCCCTCACCATTTTTTATAGTATGATATGATTTTAAACTATTTTCATCAATTACATTTATAGCAGCAGTTGATGAAATCTTATCCCTATATGTTGTTTCTTTCTCAAATACTACCTTAATTCTTTTAAGAGTATAATTATTAATGATATCGAGAGGAACAGCTTCCATTGCCCACTCAACATATTTGACATTATTAACATGGTTATTAGAATCAATATCACTGTATCTTATGTTAAATTGCTTATAGTATTGTGCATCATTTGTTCTTTCTATTTTATCCATACTTATATCGTAATCAACATCACCATCTACTCCATATATATGATATTGTTCATCTTGTATTCGCATTGGCCTTCTTTTATCTATATTAATTAGAAAAAATAATGCTAGTGCTTCCCCTATAACATTATTATTCTCATCATTAATTGTATATTTTCTTAATCCATAGAATTTCTTAAAGCCTATAGCTTCTGTTGTGACGCTTATTACCTCACCAAACATTGGATATCTATACATTTTTATATCGTATTTATAAAATACCCAAGCGCAGTTATTTTTCGTACAGTAATCAATTCCTCCACCTAAGGCTTCTGATTGTTGAGTGCCTACATCACATATAAAATCTATTATAGATGACAATTTACATCTTAAATTAGAATTTACTTCATAATAATGTATTTCATATTTTTTTGTAAACTTCTTACTCATAATTAACAATTGTAAAATGCAAAAATAAATCTCAAGCTAAGAAACATTTTTATTTAACGAATAAATTATAGCTAAATGGCATCTATTTTGATTTACAACTCCTCCCCTCCTTTACTATATCTTATATTTATTATTATAAAAAATTATCAATAATATTGTTAATGAATTATTTAATCTTATAATCTATTATAATCACAAAAATTGAATTACACATAAAAAACATAAACGATATAAATATATTTTTTAATAAGTAAAAAAGGATTCCCTAAAAAGAAAATCCTTTTAAAATAATTATCTTATCTATTTAATGCTTCTAATAAATCGTCTAGATTTAATCCATGTACTGTTGCAGCTTCTGCTATAGTTTCAGCTTGAGCTGATGGACATCCAACACATCCCATTCCAAAACTCATTAAAACTTGAGCTTTAGATTGATCTGCACTAACTACTTCACCAATTGTCATATCTTTAGTTATCATACTTTCACCTTCTTTAATATAACTTTATGTAATTATTGTCTACAATAAAATTATATTTTATACAAAACATAAAGTCAATACCCGAGCATAATACTAAACTATAGATTATCTATTCTCATAGTTTGATCTCTCTTTGGTCCAACTCCAACTATAGAAATTCTAGTCCCTGTGAATTCTGATATTCTTGCTAAATACTTCTTAACATTCTCAGGTAATTCATCATAACTTCTAACATCAGCTACACTATCATCCCAGCCATCAAATTCTTCATAAATTGGTTCACACTCTGCTAAGTCTTCTAAACTTGCTGGGAAGTAATCTATAACTGTATCATTAAATTTATATCCAACACATACTTTGATTTTTTCTAGACCAGCTAAAGTATCAATCTTAGTAACAGCTAATGATGTCAATCCACTCACTCTAACTGCAGTTTTAATTATAACTAAATCAAGCCATCCACATCTTCTTGATCTTCCTGTATTTACACCATATTCGTGTCCCTTTTCTCTAATCCAGTCTCCAGTTTCACCAAGTAATTCTGTTGGGAATGGTCCTTTACCGACTCTTGTAGTATATGCTTTTGTTATACCTACTGCATTAGTAATCATATTAGGTCCTATACCAGAACCACTTGAAACGCCTCCTGCAGTTGTGTTAGATGATGTTACATACGGATATGTACCATAATCAATATCTAATAGCATTCCTTGAGCGCCTTCAAATAAAACTGTCTTATCTGCTTTAATTGCATCATATACCTTAACTGATGTATCTTGAACAAATGGTCTTAATTTCTTAGCAAAACCTAAGTATTCATCTAGTATCTCATCAAAATTTAATGCTTCTCCACCTAATACTTTAGTAATATAAGCATTTTTCATTTCAACATTTTCTCTTAATTTTTCTATAAAAACATCTTCATGCAGTAAATCACAAACTCTGATTCCACATCTTTCAAATTTATCTGTATAACAAGGTCCGATTCCTCTACCTGTAGTACCTATATCATTTTTTCCTCTAGCTTTTTCTTTTAATTTATCTAGTACCTTATGGTATGGCATTATAAGCTGTGCTCTATCGCTTACTATTAACTTTTCAGGCGATATTTTAACTCCAACACCTTCTAAGTATTCTATTTCTTCAAATAAGGCCTTTGGATCTACAACTACTCCATTACCTATAACATTTAATTTATCTTCGTATAAAATTCCAGATGGTATTAATCGCAATTTGTATTCTTTATCACCAACCACTACTGTGTGACCAGCATTATTTCCACCTTGAAATCTAACAACTACATTAGCTTCCTCTGCTAAGTAATCTGTCATCTTTCCTTTTCCTTCATCTCCCCATTGAGCTCCTAAAACAATAAATGCTGACATTTATATTGCCTCCCTTAATATATAAAGTTTAAATAAATAACTTTAATTTTTATTATCAATTTGGAGTTTCATTAAATTTATTTTAACCTCTCCTTTTAAATAGTAGCAAAGTACTTTTCTATGGTCAACCACATATCGAATATTTTTTTGCTTTTTTTATAAATAATTCGTATAATTGTTTTATATTGTTATGATCAAGATCATGTTTTTGTAAATTTGAATATATTTAGCATATTAAGGAGTGTTTTTAATGAATATTTATGAAGAAGCCTTGAAATTTCATGAAGAAAAAAAAGGTAAATATGAAATCAAACCTACCTGTGAAGTTAAGACTGCTAAGGATCTAAGTCTTGCATATACACCTGGTGTTGCAGAACCTTGTCGTGAGATACATAAAGACCCATCCAAAGCTTATATATATACTCGTAAATGGAATACAGTTGCTGTTATTTCTGATGGAACTGCGGTTCTAGGACTTGGAGACATTGGCCCACTTGCTTCTTTACCTGTCATGGAGGGTAAGAGTATTTTATTTAAGGAATTTGGTAATGTAGATGCATTTCCTATAGTTTTAGATACTAAAGATATAGATGAAATTGTTAATACAGTTGTAAATATCGCGCCAACTCTTGGAGGAATAAATCTAGAAGATATTTCAGCTCCTAGATGCTTCGAAGTTGAAAAAAGACTGAAAGAGAAATTAAATATACCAGTATTTCATGATGATCAACACGGAACGGCTATAGTCGTTTTATCAGGTCTCTTGAATGCCTTAAAAATAGTAAATAAAAAACTAGAAAGCCTAAAAGTAATTATAAATGGTGCTGGGTCTGCAGGAACTGCCATATGTAAGTTACTACTTTCTTCTGGAGTTAAAAATATAGTAATGTGTGATATAGATGGCGTAATAAGTAGAGATAAAGATTTAAGTCATAATATTTACATGCAAGAACTAGCTAATATAACTAATCCAAATAATGAAACTGGTACGCTTAAAGATGTTATAAAAGGTGCAGATGTTTTTATTGGTGTTTCTGCCCCAAATATAGTTTCTAAAGACATGGTTAGAACTATGAACAAAGATGGAATAATATTTGCAATGGCTAATCCAACCCCTGAAATTTTTCCTGAAGATGCAAAAGAAGCTGGAATTGCAGTAATGGGAACTGGTCGTTCAGATTATCCTAACCAAATAAACAATGTATTAGCTTTTCCAGGAATATTTAGAGGCGCTTTAGATGTAAGGGCTACAGAAATTAATGAAGATATGAAAGTAGCTGCTGCTTATGCTATAGCAAATGCTATACCGGCTGGTGAACTATCTCCTGATAATATAATACCAAAAGCATTTGATCTAAAAGTTCAAGCTTTAGTTGCTGAAGCTGTTAAAGAAGCGGCAATTAGAAGCGGCGTTGCTAGTATTTAGTATTCATGAATTTAAGTTTTTGATTTCCTATTTCAAATTAAGACCTACAATTGAATGATAAACTCAATTGTAGGTTTTATTATTTGTATTGCTTTTCTATTAAGATTCTACCAGATAATATAATACTGAAAATAAATATTTTATCCACAACTTCACTTAAGCAATAATTATTCACAGAATAAGTTTTATATAATTATCCACATTATATTATTATCAATCTTATCCACAAGAAGTATCTTCAAGAATTATGTTAATAAATATATTATTCTCTTAAAACCAACTTAACTATAACCAATACTATAGGCAACCATAAACTATTTAATTAATATTAATTACATTGGGAGTGAATCACATGAATAAATTACTAATACCTATAAATGATGATACCTTTAAAGCTAAAGTTAATATAAGATTTAATAATATACTTGATGGCTTATATTCTTTCAAAAATTTTACTCTTGTAGCTAGTGATATTGATGATGGTGAGAATAAACTAATCAAATTAATAGAATATATTTTTGAGATCAATAATTCTAACGCTTATATAGATTTTTATATAAACAAAATTTCACCTGAAGACAAAAACACGCTTTTTCATCTCCTTTCAGATGAAGATAAAGATATATTCACGTCTTATTTAAATTTTGATGAGCACACTGGTGTATTTTTTAGACTTATTGATAAAGAACTTATACCATTCCTAGTTCGTTTAAATACAAGAGAAATTTTCTTCGTCACTTTTTATTTTACTAATAAACCTATAACAATTTGGGGAAATTATGATTTAAACTTTCCTTGTTTTTTTAATGCTCAAGAAGATTTTGAATTTTACTATAATATATCTAAATCATTTGGCCTATTAATTAATTCTGATTTGGAAGGTTAAAGTTATAAAAAAGGTATATTAAATAATTATAATTATTTAATATACCTCCACTTTTCAATTACTACATATTTTTAGATTTCTCTGCACATTTATCCATAGCCTGTATAACACTATTTCTAAAACCTAATTTCTCTAGTTCAACTACTGCATCTATAGTAGTCCCAGCAGGTGAACAAACCATATCCTTTAACTCTCCTGGATGTTTTCCTGTTTCTAAGACCATCTTTGATGATCCTAAGACACTCTGTGCTGCCATTTTATAAGCTTTAGCCCTAGGTATTCCTAATCTTACCGCTGAATCTGCCATAGCTTCAATAAACATGAAAACATATGCAGGTGATGATCCACATAATGCAATAAATGCGTGAAAATCTTTTTCTTCTAGTTGAACACATTCTCCGAAACTTTCAAATATCTTAAAGCAATAATCCAACTCATCTTTAGTTACATTCTTATTAGGGCATACCGCTGACATTGCTTGCCCTACAAGTGCTGGCGTATTTGGCATTGTCCTAATTATTTTAGCACTACTATTAATCCACTCCTCCATATTGCTAATTGTAATTCCTGCAGCTATAGTAATAATTAATTTATCTGTTGTTAATTCCGATTTAATTTCACTTATCATTTCCTTAAACATAAAAGGTTTAATAGCTAAAATAATAACATCAGATTCTCTTGCAACAATTGTACTATCTAAAGTTGTTTTCACTTGGAAACTTTCTTCTAATCGCTTTGAAGAAGATTCCGTTTTAGTTGATACTATTATATCATCAGCCTTTATAAATCCAGATTTAATAAGACCTCCAACCATAGAACTTCCCATATTACCACAACCAATGAAACCAATTTTTTTATTCATATCATAGCCCCCATTAAAAAATTTTTGTTATTTATTCAAATTTTATCATTTTATATGAATATCTTAATTATAAACCACCACTATCATAGGATAGCTTGTATTAAAACTTCACAAACTATAATTAAATATGAAGGGAGGAATATATATGAAAGATAATTTTTTAGTATATAATAATTGTTTAATAAGCCCAAAAGAATTCATTAATTCCGTGCTATCTCTTGAGCTCGAAGAACAACTTCCTACATGTGAACTTGAAGAATCTTCAGATTTTTATTACATAAATGTAGATTCATTCTATGATAGTAAACATATATTAGAAATATCTTATAAAAATCATTTTTTAATATTAAAAATTATGTTTAATAATAATTCAAAAGAATTTTTATTTCAGCGAATTTTTTATTTATCAAAAGTTGATGTAAGTAATATTTTACTCCACGATAATAAAAGCAGTTTAAAATTAATAATTCCAAAAGCTGTTTAATACTAATCATATTATTCACATCATTTAAAGATATAAGAAATTTTATATTTATATAAATTTCTTATATCTTTTTAATTTAGTATTACTAATTATTTAAATTTTATTCCTTATGAATTAAATCTAAATTACCGAATTTACTATACTGACCAAGCCAAGCAAGTTTAACAGTTCCAACCGGTCCATTTCTCTGCTTAGCCATTATACATTCACCGATATTTTTATCTTCAGTTTCTTTATTGTAATATTCATCTCTATATAAAAACATAACAATATCAGCATCTTGCTCTATAGATCCTGATTCTCTTAAGTCAGATAACATCGGCCTATGATCTGCTCTTTGCTCAGGCGCACGTGACAGCTGAGACAAAGCTATTACTGGACATTCCATTTCTTTAGCTAACGCTTTAATCGATCTCGAAATTTCAGATACTTCTTGTTGTCTATTATCACTACCTGATCCTCCAGACATAAGCTGCAAATAGTCTATGACGATTAGATCTATTCCATACTCCATTTTAAGTCTTCTACATTTTGATCTCATTTCCATAACAGTTACGCCAGCAGTATCATCTATATAAATTTTTGCCTTTGAAAGTGGACCTGCAGCCATAGCTATATTTTCCCAATCCTTATCTTCTAAAGTTCCAGTTCTAAGGCTTAACATATCTACGTTTGCTTCTGAACAAAGAAGTTTATATGCCAATTGCTCTTTAGACATTTCCAGAGAAAAGACTACAACACTTTTATTTTCTCTAAGAGCTGCGTGTTCTACAATATTTAGTGCAAATGTTGTTTTACCCATTGAAGGTCTAGCTGCTATTAATATCATATCTCCACTTTGAAATCCGGATGTTTTTGCATCTAGATCAGTAAAGCCAGATCCTACACCAGTAATTGTTCCCTTATTGTTGAACAATTTCTCTATTTGTGCAAATCCTCTTTCTAATACATCGCTTAAAGGTTCGAAATCCTTTGATGTTCTTTTTTCAGCTATATTAAATATTTTCTTTTCAGCACTATCCACGACATCTTCCACATTACTTTGATTATTATAACTTTCTTCTATTATTGCAGTTGATGACTTAATAAGTTTTCTCAACGTAGATTTATCAGAAACAATTTTTATATATGCGCTTAAGTTTGCAGTAGTTGGTACAGAAGAGCTTATTTCTGTTATATAGGTTACCCCTCCAGCTCTCTCAAGCATATCAGAACTCTTCAAATATTCTAATAGTGTTAATAAATCTACTGCTATATCACTTCTAAACATTTCTTGTATAGCTTTATATATTACCTTATGACCATCTCTATAAAAATCCTCTTCTTCTAAACTCTCTAGAACTTTGGCAATAGCATTCTTATCGATGATCATAGATCCTATAACTGATTGTTCCGCTTCTATGCTTTGAGGCAAACTCCTCATAACTGATGCATCCAAGTTTTATTCCTCCTATCTAATTATCAATTGACAATTAATTTTCCCTTTATCTTTTGTATATCATCATTCTAATTCTATCATTTCTTAGTTGCAAAAAAAAGTCTCCTTCATATTAAGGAGACCTATTTCATTAAATTAAATAAGGGCAATGTCCATAATCTCTTTTATAGATCCTACAGTTCTAATATCTATGTCATCAGTATTTAGAGGAATTTCATTTTTATTATCACTTGGAATTAAAACAGTTTTTATTCCCATTCTTCTAGCTCCATATATTTTTTCAAATATTCCTCCAACTGGCTTGACATTTCCTTTGAGTGATATCTCTCCTGTAATAGCCATATCTTGTCTTATAGGTTTGTTTAACAACGAACTTATTATGCAAATGGTGATAGCTGCACCTGCTGAAGGTCCATCTATTTTTCCTCCACCAACTATATTAACATGAATATCATAATCTTTAATGTCTTTATCGGTTAAGCTTCGGATTACTGAAGCAGCATTAAATACGGAATCCTTAGCCATACTTCCAGCTGTATCATTAAATCTTACCATACCTGAACCCTTTTTCTTTGCAGCAAAAACTGTAGCTTCAATTTCAATTGTAGATCCTAAAAAACCACTAACGCCTAATCCATACACATGCCCAACTTCGCTTTTGTCTACATTGCTTAGTCTTTCATATGGTGTATATCTTCCAACTGATATTACCTCATCTAAATCTGATAATTTTATTTCTAAGTTATCAACAAATTTTTTAGATCGGTGTAACGCATATCCATATGTGTCTGTCAGAATATTTACAGCTTTTCTACCCTCAAATGTATAATTACTTATTTTTTTAGCAACCCCATCTTCTAAGTTTACCTTTAATTTCTTAGCTGCATCTTCTACTATAAATACAACATCCTTTGAAGAAAGAGGTTCAAAATACACTTCTGTACATCTAGACCTTAAAGCCGGATTAATTTCACTTGGACTTTTAGTTGTAGCGCCAATTAAAACAAAGTCTGCTGGAGCTCCATTATCAAAAAGATATTTTATATATTTAGGTATTGTTTCATCATCCGGATCATAGTATGATGATGAAAATTCTACTCTTTTATCTTCTAAAACCTTCAACAGCTTGTTTTGAAGCATAGAGTCCAATTCTCCAATCTCATCTATAAATAGTATACCTCCATGCGCCTGTGTAACTAAACCTGGTTTAGGTTCTGGTATCCCAACCTCAGCCAGATCCCTTTTACTTCCTTGATATATTGGATCGTGCACTGATCCTAGCAATGGGTTTGTTATTTCTCTAGGATCCCATCTTAATGTAGTACCATCAACTTCAACGAATTTAGATTTGTCATCAAAAGGAGTAAATGAAAGTTTTTTAACCTCATCTAAAGCTAATCTTGCTGCTGTAGTTTTTCCAACTCCCGGAGGTCCATATAATATTATATGTTGTGGATATGGTGATGAAAGCTTTGATATTAATGATCTTATAGCTCTTTCTTGCCCAACTACTTGATTAAAATCAGTTGGTCTTAAAAAGCTCATAATATTTTTACTAGTAATTCTACTATCTAATTCTATTAAATTATTCAATTTGCTGATAGTCTTTTTATTTTCAGAACCCTTTTGCTTGTTTATAACTGAAAGTCTAACTTCATCTATATACTTTTCCTGCTTTTCCATAATAGATTGTTCAACTTGAGATTCGATTTTATTTTGAACATATCTTTTTGCTAGTTCATTTGAAATTAACCTAACTGTTCTATTTATGGCTTTTTGCAATTCTTCTTCCTTAGGTGTAACTTTTAAATCTTTTCCCTCTGCTAATATAGTATTTAGTGCGAAAACTTTATCGCAGAGATTTGATGATTGAATGAATTTATCTAGTTTAAACCTAACTGTTCTAGCCCTAAAAGCTCCTTTGTCAAGTACATTCTTAGTTATAGAAAATAAAGCCTCGATTTGTGATTCTAATGATAAGGTTCCTGAAATAATATCCTGCAATAAGCTTGCGTCATCATATGAATTCAAAATTAATCCTCCTTATTCTTGTGGAACAATAATCACCTTCATTTTAGTGCTAACTTCTGGATATAGTTTAATATCAATTTCATATCCGCCTGCTAATTTTATTGTATCCATAACAATTTTCTTTTTATCTATTTCAATCTTATACTGTTCTCTAATTAATTCTGCAACATCTTTACTAGTAATTGCACCAAATAACTTTCCATTTTCTCCTGTCTTAGCTTTAATTTTTATTTCTTTTCCTTTTAATTCTTCAGCTAATTTTTGTGCTGCTTCAAGTTCTGCTAACTTTTGTTTTCGCTCATTTTCTTTTTTATTATTCAAAATGTGCATATTTGCATCACTAGCTTCTTGTGCTAATTTCCTTGGAAATAAAAAGTTTCTTGCATACCCATCTGAAGCCTCAATGATATCACCCTTTTTACCTATCTTTTTAACATCTTGTAATAAAATAACTTTCATAACTTATTCACCTATCCTTAAGTATTTTTTCATTACTTCTTTTAATTCAACAATTACTTCCTCAATTGTCTTATTTGATATTTTTACGCCAGCAATATTCATATGTCCTCCTCCGCCAAGTGCTTCTAGCACTACTTGAACATTAATATCGCCTACTGACCTTCCACTTATATATATATCGTTATTTACTTCCCCTAAAACAAAGCTTACAGATATTCCGGATATATTTAGCAATTCATCTGCTGCCTTTGCTATAATTACTGTATCAATATTTTTAGGGGTTATAGCAATAGCTGTATTATCTCTTACTTCAGCAGATTTTATAGTCTCAGCAATAAGTAAATAATCTTCTAGGTCATCAGTAAACATCTTTTTAATTTCTATAGGATCTGCTCCCAAGGATTTTAAAAATGATGCAGCATCAAAAGTTCTGACACCAGTTTTAAAAGAAAACCCTTTTGTATCCATAAAAATACCTGCAAGCAAACCTTCTGCTTCTGTTCTTGTTAATTTAGGCTTATCAACCATATACTGAATAATTTCTGTTACCATCTCTGATGTAGATGAGGCATATACTTCTATATAATTAAGTATATCATGCTCTATCATATCAGGACTTCTTCTATGGTGATCTATTATTACTTTTCTTTGAACCTTATCTACTAGCGATAAATCAGCAACATAACTCTTATTATGAACATCCACAATAATTACTAGTGTTTGGGCATCTAAATCACTTTTTGCCTCTTCTACTGATATAAATAAATCATCATATTTAGATTCCTTGTTTAATTTATTTAAGAAATATCCAATTGCAGTAATGTCATTATTTAATATAATTTTACACCCGATCCCCAATTGCTTAACCACGCTAGCCAATCCGACTGCAGATCCAAAGCAATCCATATCAGGATTCTTGTGTCCTATTATATAAACCTTACTACTCTCTCTAATTAGTTCACTCAAAGCTCTAGCTATAACTCTTGCTTTTACTTTAGTTCTTTTTTCTATTTCTTTTGAATTTCCACCAAAAAACTTTATGTCATCATTAGTTTTAACAACAACTTGATCTCCACCTCTGCCTAACGCTAACTCTTTAGCTATATTAGCATTGTTATGATTTTCAAGTGGAGACATTCCACCTCTGCCAACACCAATAGATAAAGTAATTTCAATTGAATTCCCCTTATCTATTTTTGATATTACTTCCATTATATTGAACTTGTGTTTTATTTCATCTTCAATATACTTATCTTGAATTGATAATACATATTTATTGGTATCATATCTTTTAATCATTGCTTTTAAGTTATTGGCATATGTGTTTATTGTTCTCTCTATTTCAGCTACTAAAAGCGGTCTGTTGTTATCATCGGTTTTATCTATTACTTCTGTAAAATTATCTACTTCTATTAACATTACACTCTCTTGAGTGGTTTCATAATCTATTAGCTTCGTAATGTCATTAAAAGATAATAAGTATAGATTTTTTTTATTTTTAGTTTCAATTAAAGTAGCGTATACATCATATAATTTATTTTGTATGCTCAATCTTTGATGCAAATTATTTTCATTCTTTAAAAAATCATCTAGATTTATACCTCTGGCTATACTTAAAATATTCTTTTCAGTATTTTCTTCATCTGATTTTAAAGTGTTAAATAAATTATTATACCAAACTATTTCTCCATCTTCTTTTATCAATACTAATGGATATATTGATTTTAATGCATTCTCTGATATACCTTTATTTATACTTTTTATAAATTGGTTAAAATCACTTTCCTTTTCCAAGTAATAATTTAATTGGTGGAAATTATCTATAAAATAGATTACTAGGATAATTATACCTATGCCTGTATAATTATATGCAAATAATAGTATTAAAATTGTAATTAGTAATCCAGGCTTAAGCAAACGTTTAAGCATAGTTATCCAATTCATAAAAAGCCTCCTAAGAATATTTAATCTCTTCTGTTACTAATATAATGCTTCAACTTACTTAAGCTTTTACCTTCTTTTTCAACTTGATCCTCTGCTCTTACCCCTAAATCTAATTTTGATTTTATATTATGGTCTATATCTACCAATGAATATCCTAACTTATCACCTAGAATATATAGTATAATTATAGCTCCTGAAATACAATCTAAAATAGAATCACGGGCTACATTGTTACCTTTTGTCAATAGTCTGAAAAACTCTCCTATTATACAAAGAAGTTGTGCTTTTAAATCTTCTATAATCTTAATGTTAGTCATAATATTAAAATTATCTTTTCTCATAGTCTATCACCTCTCTCAAAACCCTTGTATTATTATTTTAATTTTTTTTTGTGAGTATTGCAAGAATTTATAGACAATTTGCTATATTTTTCCACAAAGTTGAGAGATTGATTTAATAATAATATTTTTTTATATTAAAAACCCCCTGATTTCTCAGGGGGGATATTACTACTACCATTATTCTGTTGTAAATGGTAATAATGCTATGTTTCTTGCTCTCTTAATTGAAGATGTTAATTCTCTTTGGTGCTTAGCACAAGTTCCAGAAATTCTTCTTGGAAGAATCTTTCCTCTTTCTGTAACATATTTTCTAAGCTTATTTATATCTTTATAGTCGATAAATTCAGCTTTATCTACACAAAAAGCACAAACTTTTTTTCTAGATCTTCTCATTTTACCGCCAGGTCTTCTACCGTTGTTACCTTCTTCTCTGCTCATTATATTCCCTCCTTACTTAAAATTTTAGAAAGGCATATCTCCGTCATCTACCGGAGTTATATCCTCTTCAAATCCACCACTGAATGCATCATTCGCTGGTGCTGAATATTCATTGCTATTACCAAAACTATTTCCTGATGAATTACTTCCTTTACTTCCTAGGAATTCAACTCCACCAAATTGATCTGCTACAACTTCCGTAACATATCTCTTAGTTCCGTCTTTCGCATCATAACTTCTGGTTTGGATTCTACCACTAATAGCCACTTGGCTACCTTTACTCATGTAATTAGCAGTACTCTCAGCTTGTTTGCCCCATACTACTACAGGAACAAAATCTGCTTCTCTTTGGCCAGTTTTTGTATTATATTTATCAACTGCTAATGTTAAGGTTGTTACTGCTGCTCCACTTCCTGGAGTAAATCTTAGTTCTGGATCTTTTGTTAATCTTCCGATTAGAACTACTTTATTCATTTACAACGCCACCTTATACTTGTTCATTAACAATGATATGTCTTATAACACCATCAGTGATTCTGAATATTCTATCTAACTCTCTTGGTAATTCAGGGTTAGCAGTAAAGTTAACTAAAGTATAAAAACCTTCACTAACTTTTGAGATTTCATAAGCAAGCTTTCTCTTACCCCAGAAATCAACATTTTCTACTGTTCCTCCACCATTTTCTATAACACCCTTAAACTTTTCGATGTTAGCTTTTACAGTTTCTTCATCGAATGATGGGTTTAATATAAATATAGTTTCGTACTTTCTCATTAATTTCACCTCCTCCCCTCGGACTAACGGCTATGCTTTGCATAGCAGGGATTACAATTAATGATTATACCATTAATAAAAGAATGAATCAAGTTATTTTGCTAACTTTCTGCAGCAATTACTATTTTTTTTGCTTCCTTTTTAAATTTCACTCTAGGAATCATTACAATTCTACCACAGCCAGTACATTTTATTTTTATATCTGCACCTACCCTTATTATTTCAAATTGATTTGAACCGCATGGATGTTGCTTCTTCATTTCAACCACATCTCCAAGATTAAAGTTTTCTACCATTACTCCCCATCCTTCTCTATATTTTCATTATCTAGTTGTTTCTCATCCAATGATACATTTATTCTATTTTTATCTAAAGCTAACTTTATTGACATTCTAAGCTCTCTTTCCATTTTCCACTGCATTAATGGCTTTGCATTCCCTACTACTCTTATTGTAACCTTTGATACTTCAAGAGCTATGACCCCAGTTATTTCTATGGATTCACCTATATATTCTTCGTTTTTGCTCTTAAAATCGTCACAAGCAGCTCTTATAACGTTAATAACTTTTTTAATATCTTCCTGTGGAGATATATCTATGTCTACCGTGAACCTAATATCATTCCTCGAATGATTTGTAACTCCACCTATTGACCCATTTGGAATTGAATGTATATCCCCTGTAAAATCTTTAATTACGGTGGCTCTAATTCCTATACTTTTGACAATTCCGTTAAAACTTCCTATTGTTACATGATCTCCTACTCCAAATTGATTTTCAAATAAAATAAAAAATCCATTAATTAAATCTTTTATTAGACTTTGCGCACCAAGACCAACTGCAATTCCACCTATACTCGCAAACGTAAATGACATACCACCAAATACAATTGATATTATTATTGTTATCCCCATAAAATATACTGAATATTTTAAAACACTTTTCAATACTTCCCCCAAAGTTTTTGCCCTTTGAGAATCCAAAGAAATCACTGCATTGCTTTCAATCTGCTTATCAACAAACTTTTTTATTAAATGCTTACCTATTTTTATAGAAAAATACATTATAATAATTACAACTGCTATTTTAAGTGCTTTATTTATTATTAGCTCGATTGATTTAACACTTATGATATCTACTAGCGTACTATTAATATTAGATTTCAATTCTTTTAAAAATTGGAAATCTTCCTCTAACTCTATTAAGTAATTACCATACAAACATAATCCCCCCTCCTATTTATTAATTAGTATATATCCTTCATCATTTCTATAGTATATATTTTTATATTCCATCAAATCATTATTTATTATGTTATCTATATCTGCCTTTTTATCTATTCTCACGCATATCCCACAACTCATAGTTATAGATGTAGGAGTTGGCATTATTCTAAACTCTAGATCTAATTCTTTTAAATTTTTTTCTGCTGACATTGCATCATATGTATTTTTGAATACTATTATATAATAATCCATATTTACACCACCTATATAATCTTTATTATAACTTATATTAATATTATATATATTTTTTTAAATTTATAAAGGTTAAGAACACATTCATATAAAAACTTCATAAATTTAGTGAAAAATATATCTTTTTATTTTATAATTATATAGAAATGCAATTAGAAGGAGAATATAATGTTTTCAGTAATTAACATATTAAAAGCTATATTAATTGGTTTTTTTACAGGTTTTGTTGCCTCTATACCTTTGGGGCCCTCAGGCCTTGAATCTGTTAGTCGTTCAATATCAAAAGGTTTTAAAGAGGGATTTAAAGTATCACTTGGTGCTGTATCCGCAGATATAACATATATAGTAATTATAAACCTAGGTCTTTTTACAATACTTACTAGAAATCCTAAGTTTCACAGTCTATTTTGGATAGTATCTGGTATTGTTTTAATTATATCTAATAAAATATCATTTACAGCTAAAAAGCCAGACCTTAACTTAGAAAAATCAATTTATAGACGTTCATCAAATGCTTTTTTAACTGGTTTTTTGATAACGTTTCTCAATCCAACAACTCCATCATTATGGATTGCATTAAGTGGAACCATATTCAATGTTTGGAGACATCATGGAAGGATATATTTTATATTCTCAATCTCATCAATGATAATTGGAAGTATAACTTGGTTTTGCTTTCTTAATATTTTAGTAAGTAAAGGTTTTAAGAAATTCAAACCTGATTTGGCCAATAATACAACTAAAATATTGGACTACTTCCTATTTGCTTTGGGTATAATATTTATTATTTGGGGCTCTTACAAATTATTTTTTTAGAGGTGAATACTTGATATGGAAGTTTACTTAGATAATTCATCAACAACTTTTCCTAAACCAAAGCAAGTTATTAATGCCATGTGTGACTATATGCTAAATGTAGGTGGCAATGCAGGCCGTGGAAATTACAGTAATTCTCTTCAAAGTAATAGATACCTTTATGATGCAAGAGAATTAATTTGCAATTTTTTTGGTTATGATTCCCCTAGTAATGTTATTTTTACAAACAACGTTACTACATCTTTAAACATATTAATCAAAGGTATTTTAAGGCATGGTGATCATGTAATAACATCTTCAATGGAACATAATTCTGTTATTAGACCATTATTCTCTTGTAAGGAGAATCTTCAAATTGAATTAGATATAGTGGCTGCAAATTCTGAAGGTTTTATCAATGCCAATGATTTAAAGAAGAAAATTACTAATAAAACAAGGCTAGTTGTAATGACTCAAGCATCTAACGTCACAGGCTCAGTACAAGACCTATATAACATCGGTAAAATATGTGATGAAAACAATATTTTTTTCATTGTTGATTCTTCTCAGGGTGCCGGTGTTCTGGATATCAATATGAAAAACATAAAAGCTAATGCGATAGCTTTTACAGGACATAAAAGTTTATTGGGTCCGCAAGGAATTGGTGGATTTATATTGGACTCTAAATTTAATGACTCTTGTTCAAGTCTAATACATGGCGGTACTGGAAGTCTTTCTTATTCTTTATCACAACCAGACTTTCTACCTGATAAGTTTGAATGCGGAACTCATAATCTTCCAGGGATAGTTGGATTATCAGAATCTATTAAATACATAAACTCAGTAGGTTTAAATTCAATTTATGAACATAATAACTACTTAATAAAACATATGCTAGAAGGTTTGCTAAACATCAAAGGAATAACTGTTTATGGTGATTTATCTGGCAAAAGGCTAAGTTCATGTATTTCTATAAATCTTAATTCCCTCGATCCTTCTGAATTGGGATATTATTTAGAATGTGAAGGAATAAAGACTAGATCTGGTTTGCATTGTTCTCCATTAGCACACAAGACCATAGGTAGTTATCCATCCGGAACTGTCAGACTAAGCATTAGTTATTTTACAACTAAGGAAGAAGTTAATTATGTGCTTACGGTTCTAAATAAAATTTCGAAAAATCTATAACAACAAATATTTCAAGTGCTCTTAGCACCGGCCTTAATACATACCTTTTATATTATTTTCTTGTTAGATGTGATTATTAATTTAATTTGTATTCTATTTATTATTTTTAGACAATGAATAAAACCTCTTTTTATTGGAAATAAATCTAATAAAAGGAGGTTTTCTTATGTGTCAAAGTTTTTCTGTAAACTCATCTTCACTGGCTTCTTGTACTAAAATCAAAGATTATTTATTGACTGAATTACAACCAATACTTTATGAAGATAGACCAATTATATTTATTTGTATTGGAAGTGATAGATCTACTGGAGATTCATTAGGCCCATTAGTAGGACATAAATTAAAACATTTTTCTAAGAATAATATACATATATTTGGAACACTCGAAAATCCAATACATGCAAAAAATATAGTAAGTAAATTAAATGAGATAAATTTTAATTTTATAAATCCATATATTATAGCAATCGATTCTTGTTTAGGATCTATAAATAATATAGGTAAAGTTTTCATACAGAAAAAGCCTCTACTTCCTGGTTTGGCTTTAAATAAGAACCTTCCTGCCGTTGGTGATATGAGTATAACTGGTATTGTAAATGTATCCGGAGGATTTGATTTTTTGGTTTTACAAAATACTAGATTATATACTGTTATGAATCTCGCAGATTCAATTTCTAGAGGTATCTATTATTTTATTTTAAAGAGCTTAGATAGGCCTAGCACTACTAGCACTTCTGTAAATATTCAATTTTAGTAACTTTTAATTCTTAATTGTTTTAACAAAACAATTCTCATTTCTATGATTATTAATTTATTTTAAACTTATATAGTGTCATCAGTGTAATACTATTTTGTATTATTTTTTAATAAAGATTGTTTCACGTGAAACAATCTTTATTTTCTTTTAATAATAAAAACTTTCTAACCATGCGTGGTATATTATAATTTAATAATTTTCTGGTTTTTAACATAACTATAATCACTTACTTATAACTATACTAGTGTAAAAATGCTTGAATAATTCTACAACTAAATAAAGTAAAAAACACCTATGACAAATCCTTGTTATAATTGAGTTACCACACAATAATGCCAACAAGGAGCCATACATAAATGCTTCAAAACACAATTGTATCGGATGAACTATCAATATACAATTCTTTAAAAGAACTAAATTTTAATTTTTACTTAACTACGCGTCAATTAAGGAATTTAGAAAATATAATGAATGCTATGATATCAGAAGGTTATAATGTTAAAATTTCCGACATAGCAGAGCTTGCTCCTTCGAAACATAGAACTAGTATTACTAGATTTCTTTCAAATAATAGTTTCTTTACTACCGTGTAACGGATTAGTTCTGCCATACTCAATTGATATCTATGATAAAGATAGAATTAACTCAAAAATTAATTACAACACTTCTCAAGCTTGAAAATAAAGCCTATATATTAGCTGTTCGTTAGGCGATTGAACCATTTTTTAGGGATTACAAAACTTACTTAGGGCTAGATGGAAATCAAGTGAAAAGTAAAAAAAGTATTAATAGATATCTAATCATAATGTTAGTAAATTATACTTATTGCGAAATATACTGTATTGATTTTCTTCACATTAATACTGAATATAAGTTGCTAATAAGAATTTAGAAAAGTCTAAAATAATATATTTACAAAGCTACTTCAAGCGGGTAGGTCTAGAAAATTTTTCTAGTCATTAGAAATAGCTTGTAATCTATTTTTTTATTCAACTGTAAATTTCTTTAAACAAAGCTGCACCATTGTAGATAATATCTATTTTTCAATAAGGAAATCAATCTTGATTATCTATGTAAATGCGTCGATATATTCCTTCAAGGTTCATTTATTCATACGCTATATCTTCTCTATATTTTATTTTTATATACTCTTTTATTATCTTTATGCTTATTCCTATTATATCTACATAATATCCTTACAGAAAATTGTCCATTTCTATACTTGCATTTTTGTGTGTCTATAAAAAATCATCAATGAATTCTACCTTTCAGATACCCCCTAGATTTCACTACACTTAATTTAGGTGGTATACTTACAAACATATTATATAATCTAGAAATGCTTTCACTTCTATAATTTCAAGTATTTTTTTCACATAATAATCCAGGTGTTTTCATATATCATTCTTTATCTTCTTGTATATAAATTTTTTTCTAAACCTTGGCATGAAAACTATATGATATTTACCATTCCGTTCACTATACTCTAAATTATCAATGTCCATAAAAGCACCTCCTTGTAGTTCATAGTTCAAGTCGGCGAACATGCTATAATTTTGCAGCAGAGATTTATTTCTTCACTTACAGCCAAAAGCTTTCCGTAACCACAAATCCAACTTGTTACATTCTTAAATACAAAAATAGAGCACCAAAATCTATTGGTGCTCACTTAACTAAAATCAATTCTACTAATTTTTATTTTCTTTATTAGCTGCTTCATTTAAAACATATAACTCTTCCTCCGAAAGGTCATATCTTGATATTCCCTTATCAATTGGTTTTGCATAAGTTGTACTTTCTTGCCTTCCATATATACCAGTTAAAATAACCCCATCATTTCTATCATCTAGCATAGCTATCGAAAAGCTCAAGTCACTACCAACATTCTCGAATGCCTTATATCTCATAATTGCTACTTTTTGAACACAATCCTTCATCTTAACTTCTAATCTCTTACATTCTTCTAGAGCCTTATCAGATCTTTCTTTAGCATCCTCAATACTATCTAATCTTTCCAGTAACATTTCTTCTAAATTATTATTAGTAGTACCTTTCATTAATTTTCTGTATCTGCTTTCTACTTTTCCAACTGCTTTAAATAAGACCACTACCATTATAAATAATAATATAATTATTATTGCCATTCCAATTAATAAATATGGCATTATATCATTCATTGCACTAATTAGCATATCCAATTTTGTGTCATTCCTTTCATAATTGTTTCACGTGAAACATTACATATTAATAATGTCGAGTATTCTTTGAAGATCTTCCTCTGAATAATATTCAATTTCTATTTTACCCTTGTTTTTCTTGTTTAAAATATTTACCTTTGTTCCAAAATAGTTCTGAAGCTGATTCTTAATTTCTTTATAATAAGGATTTACTTCTCCTATATTTTCATTATTTTTTTCCTTTTCAATATCATCATTAATTCTTTTTATTAATCTTTCTAATTCTCTAACGGATAATTTTTCATCAATTACCTGCTGAGCTATTTCATACTGTTTCTGCTTATCATTTATTGAAAGAAGCACTCTTCCATGTCCTTCCGTTATGATACTCTCAATTATATATTGTTGAACACGTTCATCCAGATTCATCAATCTCATTGTATTAGCAATAGCAACCCTTGACTTTCCTATTCTTTTACTTAATTCTTCTTGTGTTATTTTAAAATCATTTAACAATTTTCTATATGCTAAAGCCTCTTCTATTGGATTTAAGTCTTGGCGTTGAATATTCTCTATCAATGATATTTCTAATATATCTCTATCACTTAATTCCATTATTATTGCTGGGACTTCTTTTAAGCCAACAATTTTAGCCGCTCTCCATCTGCGCTCTCCAGCAACTATAATGTATCTATCATTTTTTAGCTCTCTTAAAATTAAAGGTTGAATAACACCATGGGTTTTGATTGACTCTGCTAATTCAGCTATTTTTTCTGAATCAAATAATTTTCTTGGTTGATCTTCATCACTTTTAATTTTATTTATAGGAATGAGCAAACTATTATTTTCTTGTTCAGTATTATCTGATTCCTCCGGTATAAGTGCGCCTAATCCTTTTCCTAAGGCGAATTTCTTTGCCATTCTATCACCTACTGTCTCTCTAAAAACTCTTTAGTTAATTTTACATACGCCTCAGCGCCCTTACATTTTTCGTCATACAACATTATCGGAAGTCCAAAGCTTGGCGCCTCTGCAAGCCTTACATTTCTAGATATTGTAGCTTCATATACCTTATTCTTAAAATATTTTTTTACTTCTTTCAAAACTTCATTACTAAGATTTGTCCTATAATCAAACATTGTCATTACAACACCTTCGATTTCTAGCTTTTTATTAAGAGATTTTTTTACTAATTGTATTGTGTTTATTAATTGACTAACTCCCTCCAATGCATAGAATTCGCATTGTATTGGTATTAGCACTGAATCTGCACATGTTAATGCATTTATTGTTAATACCCCTAAAGACGGCGGACAATCTATAAACACATAGTCATATTCTGATTCAATTTCTTTTAATTTATTCTTCATTATATTTTCCCTATCACTTCTATTTATAAGTTCCACCTCTGCACCAGCTAGTTCCATCGTTGACGGTGATATGTACAAGTTCTGGACTAAGTCACTCCTTACTATAGATTCCTTCATAGTTGCATCAGAAATTAACACATCGTAAATGGATAAGTCTAAATTACTTTTATCCAATCCTAATCCACTCGTAGTATTTCCTTGAGGATCTATGTCTATAGTCAATACTCTATAACCTTCCATTGCTAAGTATGCACATAAGTTTATATTAGTAGTTGTTTTCCCAACCCCACCTTTTTGATTAAAAATGCAAATTACTTTCATAAGCACAGCCCTAAAAGAGCGTCCCCCCTTTCCATATTAATATTATATATACTTTTTTATTATAATAAAAGAATTATGTTCTAAAAAACAATAACTCTTAATAAAATATATTCTATCATAAAATATTTTTCATTAATTCTTAATTTTCTGTGTATAAATATGATTGACAATCCTATATTTCTATATTTATAAATATAAGATTAATATATACTTGCAATAATAAATTTACATTTATAATTCCAGTCATGTAATCCCTAAGTTAAGACCAAAATGTAGAACTTTAATTACAACATGTATATATAATTAAAGTTAAGGCAATACTTAGTAAAACCTTAACTTCCAATTATTCCGCTTATTTTTTTGTTTTTGGTATCTTTACTACTACTTCTATAAACTCATCATCATCTTTATATGCATATTCAGCTGGAATATCAAATTTCTGCAAAACTTGTTTTATTGTATTAACATAAAGTTTAGCCGGCAATACGCCTCTTATATTTCTTTTATTCTTATTTTTTAATTCTTCTCCAGCTAATTTAAGCAATTCTTTGTTAATTAATTCCTCTGTTTTCTTAACATTTAATCCGTCTTTTATTACTTTTTGAACAATTCTTAACTGCATTTCTTCAGTCGGAATTGTTAATAAAGCTCTTGCATGTCTTTCAGTTAATTTATTCTTTAAGCATAATTCCCTAACTTCACTACTTAACTTTAGCAATCTTAATTTATTAGCGATTGTTGATTGCTTCTTTCCCATCTTTTTTGCTAATTCATCTTGCGTAAAATTATGATCACTTATTAAATTATAATACGCTTCTGCTTCTTCTATGTAATTTAAATCTTCTCTTTGAAGATTTTCAAGTAGAGCTATCTGAGCAGATTCAGAGTCAGTTATATCTATAATATTGCAAGGAACCGTCTCTAACTCAGCTAACTTAGCTGCTCTAAGTCTTCTCTCTCCTGCTACCAATTCAAAGACCTCTCCACGCCGTCTTACAGTAATTGGTTGAATTATTCCATGTTCTCTAATTGATTGTGATAATTCTTCTATAGCTTCTTCATTAAAATATTTACGTGGTTGATAAATATTTGGAATGACTTTATTTATGCTAATACTTACTATTTCATTATTCATGTTCCCAACCCATCCCTTATTAAAATACTACATACATATTTTACCTTAATATCCTTATTTGTCTATTTAACTCCTACCTTAATATTTTATCATATACCTGCTTACATAATCAAATTTCAATTATTTATGTAATATCTTTATTTAATTGGATTTTTACTTATTACTCCTGCTCTTCTTGGATATCCCTTAGGAGATCTATCTATCTTTTTCACGACAACTAAATTATGTTTTAATTGTGTATCTTCAATGTTAATTTCACAAACTTCCAATACTTTTCCACCTAAAATCTTTATTGCATTTGTGCTCTCTGTAATTTCTTGATCAACTGATGGACCTTTTAGCGCAATAAAACTTCCTCCAACTTTTACATATGGTAAGCATAATTCAGATAATACACTCATATTTGCAACGGCCCTAGATGTTGCAATATCAAAATTCTCTCTTAGCTTAATATCTTTTGCTCCATCTTCAGCCCTAGAATGTATAGTTGTTACATTAGATACTCCAATTCTATTAATAACTGTGTTTAAAAAACTCACTCTTTTGTTCAATGAATCTAATAATGTAACATTCAAATCAGCTCTCATTATTGCAATAGGCAAACCTGGAAAACCAGCTCCTGTACCAACATCTATTAAGCTGCTAGCAATTTTGAATTCATTTCTTTTAAATGCTTTTATTGAATCAATAAAATGCTTTTTGATTATTTCTTCATCATCAATTATAGCTGTTAAATTAATCTTTTCATTCCATTCTTGAAGAAGTTTCATATAATCAATAAATTTTTCATACTGCTCTTTCGATAGTTGTAAACCAACATCTTCTGCTGATTTAGACATTAAATCATAAAACTTCATAATTCCTCCAATAATAATTAAAATTATTTATTATAATAATGTTCAAGATAAATAAGTAATACTGAAATATCTGCTGGAGACACTCCTGAAATACGTGTTGCCTGACCTATGCTTATTGGTCTAATATCACTTAACTTTTGTATTGCTTCAGTTCTTAACCCCTTAATATCACTATAATTAATATCCTTAGGTAATAATTTCTTTTCAAATTTCTTGAATTGAGCAACTTGTTCAAGCTGACTTTGGATATATCCTTCATATTTTGTTAATATATTAATTTGCTCTCCAACGTCATGAGGTAATTCTGGCCTCTCTGAATCTATTTGTTGTAAATCAAAGTAATCTAATTCAGGTCTTTGTAGTAGTTCATAAAAAGTAATTGGCTTTCTCAATTCAGCTGAATTTAATGATATTAAAAATTCATTTATTTCTTTTTTATTAGTTACCTTTAAATTCTTTAATCGTTCTAATTCATTTTCAATATTTTGTTTCCTCTTTATAAATTTATCATATCTTTCCTCTGTGACTAATCCAACTCTATACCCTAAATCCGTTAATCTAAAATCTGCATTATCCTGCCTCAATAATAATCTATATTCTGCTCTTGAAGTCATCATCCTATAAGGTTCATTAGTCCCTTTTGTAACTAAATCATCTATTAGAACTCCTATATAAGCATCAGATCTAGTTAGTATTAGTGGTTCTTTTTGTTTAATTTTTAATGCTGCATTTATACCTGCAATTAACCCCTGTGCTCCAGCCTCTTCATATCCTGAACTTCCATTAAGCTGACCTGCACCATATAATCCTTCAATATCTTTAAATTCTAATGTTGGTTTTAATTGAGTAGGATCAATTGAATCATACTCAATTGCATATGCAGTTCTCATCATTTCAACATTTTCAAGTCCTGGTAAGGTTTTAAGCATTTTAATTTGCACTTCTTCTGGTAATGATGATGAAAATCCACCTACATACATTTCTAGTGTGTCAAGCCCCTCAGGTTCAATAAATATTTGATGTTGTGGTTTATCTGGAAATCTCATTATTTTATCTTCTATTGATGGACAATATCTAGGACCAACGCCTTTTATACTCCCATTATAAATTGGAGATCTTCCTATATTATCTCTAATTATTTTACGTGTTTCATCATTTGTATAGGTTAAATAACAAGATACTTGTTCCCTTTCAATATTTTCACTCATAAATGAAAAAGGTATTATATTATCATCACCATTTTGTTCTATCATCTTAGAAAAATCCACAGATCTTCTATTTATCCTAGCTGGGGTTCCAGTTTTGAATCTCCTCAAAGAAACTCCTAAATCTAATAATGATTGTGATAGGTCATTAGCTGGAAATAAACCATTAGGACCGCCACTATATGATACTTCACCAATTATAATTTTTCCTTTTAAATATGTACCAGTTGCAAGAATTACCGCCTTACATTTAAAAATAGCTCCATTTTTAGTAACTACGCCTGTCACCTTTCCATTCTCAACATTAAGTTCAGTTACCTCAATTTGCCTTATTTTAAGATTTTCCTGTTCCTCTAAAATTCTCTTCATTCTAAATTGATAACTTTTTTTATCTGCTTGAGCTCTCAATGAGTGAACTGCTGGTCCTTTTGAAGTATTCAACATTCTTGACTGGATAAATGTATTATCAATATTGATCCCCATTTCTCCACCAAGTGCATCAATTTCCCTAACTAAATGACCTTTTGCAGTACCACCGATATTAGGATTACAAGGCATCAATGCTATTGAATCTAAATTTATTGTACATACTAATGTATTAAGGCCTAATCTTGCTGATGCCAATGCAGCTTCACATCCCGCATGACCTGCACCAACAACAACTATATCGAATTGACCACCATCATAATTTACTGCCATTACTTTTACCTACTTTCCTACACAAAATTCACTAAAAATTTTGTTTAATAAATCTTCTTCTAATTCATCTCCAGTTATTTCTCCTAAAGCTTTCATAGCCGCTGTTATATAAATTGATATTAAATCAAGATATTCATTAGCATTAATTTTATCTAAAGCCATTTTACAATTTTCTAATGATTTATATAACGCTTGCTTATGTCGTGCATTAGAAATTATTAAGCTTTCAGAGCTTATCTCTCCATTAAAGAATAACTTTTTAACTTCATCTTTTAAAATATCTATTCCTTGGCCAGTTTTAGCTGATATATTTATTATATTACTTAAATTCTTAAGTATTTCTTCTTGAATTTTTATATCTTTCAAATCCATCTTATTTAATAATACTATATATTTTCTATTCTTTATTTTATTAATTATTCTACTGTCTTCTTCATCTATATATCTAGATGCATCAAGCATGAGTATTATTAGATCTGCTTCTTCAATTTTCTCTTTTGATTTTTCCACACCTATTTTTTCTACTACATCTTCTGTATCTCTTATTCCTGCTGTATCGGTTATTTTAACCGGTATTCCATCAAGATTTATATATTCCTCAATTATATCTCTAGTTGTCCCTGGGACATCTGTTACTATAGCTCTATTTTCTCTTAATAATGCATTAAGTAATGAAGATTTTCCTACATTTGGTTTTCCTACAATAACTATATTGAGTCCATCTCTCACAATTTTACCCGCATCCGCATTAGACAATAAGGTTTCAATTTTTGAATTTGTATTCTCGATCCCATCTTTAATCTGTAAAATTAAATTGTCATCAACGATATCCTCATCATCTTCTGTAAAATCAACTGCATATTCAATTAGCGCTAAAACGTTTAGCAAATACCCTCTTAATTCATTTATTTCTTTAGATAAAGCCCCTTTGCTTTGAATCATAGCGGCTTTCATCGATAACTCTGTTTTAGCAGTTATTATATCCATAACTGCTTCGGCCTGACTCAAATCTATTCTTCCATTTAAAAATGCTCTTTTAGTAAATTCTCCAGGTTCTGCAAGTCTTGCACCAGCTTTGATAACCTGATCTAATACACTATTAGTAGATATAACTCCTCCATGACAATTTATTTCTACCACGTTTTCACCCGTATAGCTTCTTGGCGCTTTCATATAACTTAAAATAACTTCATCAATTATCTCTTTTTTGTTCTCTAAATCCACAATATTACCATACTTCATAGTGTATGTTTTCATGCTTTCAATATCGTATTTATTCCTAGGGGTAAATATCTTACTAGCAATCTTTAAAACATTCTCCCCTGAAATTCTTATTATTGAAACTCCGCCTTCTCCGATTGGTGTAGCGATCGCACAAATAGTATCAAATTCTTTCATTTAATTTCCTCCTCTTTTTAAAGAAGAATATTTTCTAAACTAAAACTCCTTTTTAACTATTATCAATTTTACATAACAAAATTTAAATAGTCAAAGTTATATTAGCTAAAACTTCTCTTTTTAATCATAAATTTTATTTATAAACTTAAAAAGAAAGCCATTATGGCTTTCTTTTTAAGTTTAATCTTTCTTTAATTCAACGACTACCCTTCTAAACGGCTCCTCGCCCTCACTATATGTATTAACAAAGGCATCTTCCTGAAGTGCAGAATGAATGATTCTTCTCTCGTATGGATTCATTGGCTCTAGTTTAAATGATTTTTTTGTTTTCTTAACTCTATTAGCTGTTTTAATTGCAACACCTTTAAGAGTTTCCTCTCTTTTGCTTCTATAATCTTCGGTATCTAGTATAACCTTTTTATGAGGAAGTTCATGTAACTTATTAACTACAAGTGAAACTAAATATTGAATAGAATCTAATGTCTCTCCTCTATAACCAATTATCACTCCCATTTTTTCTCCGGATAAATTAATTATAATGCTATCATTCTCTTCTTTAATATCAATAGTTGCCTCAACTTCCATTCCCTTGAGTATATGGACTATAAAGTTTCGTGCGTCTTCAATATAATTATATTTTCTAGAAACTCTAATTCTTGCTGGTTTAACTCCTATAACATTAAATAAACCCTTTGAGCCATGATCCAAAATTTCAATATCAACCATATCCTTATTTGCATCAAGTTCACTTAAAGCTTTATTTAAGGCTTCTTCAACAGTCTTTCCTTCCACTTCTACTGATTTCATCTGTTAATTCACCACCTCTAATATCAAAGCAAAATCACTTTTTGATTATTTCTTTTTTCTCTTTTTACTAGCTGAATTTTTAGATTCTTCCACTGCCATAACAAATTTATCTGATTCTGCTACAGCATCTTTTTGAGTCTTATCATCCATCTCTCTCATTGCTGGCCTATAGTTTAAAAAATATGTTTGTATTGTTTGAATTAAATTACCAATTATCCAGTAAAGTACAAGTATTGATTTAAAATTCAATGACATAACACCCATCATTCCAGCCATAACTAAATTCATACTTCCCATATTCATTCCACCTGGTTGTGATGGTGTTGATTTAGACATTAAATAAGATGGTATATATGTTGACAATGCAGCTAATACTGGTAATATATAATATTTATCTGGTGCAAATAAATCGTGAATCCATAGGAATGAAGCACCTTCTATTCCTTGTATCCCCATAAATACCCAATAGAGAGCCATTAGTATAGGTAGAGGTAATAATGATGGAAGGCACCCACCAGCTACACTAACATTATTCTCCTTATATAGCCTCATAGTTTCAGTATTCAGTTTTTGAGGATCGTCTTTGTACTTAGCCTGAAGCTTTTTCACTTCTGGTTGAATTTTCTGCATTCCTTGTGATGACTTTGCTGCCTTAATGTTAAATGGTAATATTAAAATTCTTATAATCAATGTAAAAATAAATATTGCCAAAACATAAGATAGCCCAACATCTGATATTCCCATACTAACTATAAAGTCATGCAGGGAATCAAATATCCCTTTCATAAAGTTAACTATTGCTTGAAACATTAAAATATATACCTCCTAATATCTCACCTAACTGGATCATATCCACCCTTACAAAAAGGATTACATCTTAATATTCTGTAAACTGCTAATGCACTACCTTTAAAAGCTCCATATTTATTTATGGCATCTATTGCATATTGTGAACAAGTAGGCACAAATCTACAGCATGAAGATCTTCCAGGTGAAATATATTTTCTATAAAATTTAATTAGGCGTATTAGTAATTTCTTCATTATTATATAAGCCTGCCTTTTTAATTAAACTTCTCATAGCTCTTTCTACTTCAAAGTAGCTTTTACTTTGAAGAGGATTTCTTGCTATAAAAACAAAATCATATCCCTTTACTATATAATTATAATTTAATCTAAAGCTTTCAGTTATTAATCTTTTACATCTACTTCTAACAACACTATTCCCAACTTTTTTACTTACAGAAATACCTACCTTGCTATAGGCTAAAAAATCTCTATCCTTATTCCTTCTATTTTTTAATATGTACATAACTAGAAGCTCATTTGCAAATGATTTACCTCTTTTATATACAATTGTAAATTCAAAATTTTTCTTTAATCTATAAATCATAGATATTTTTATACTCCTTTTTTCCCTGCATTTGCAGAAAAAAGGCCACTAATGGGCCCTTAAGCTGTTAATTTTTTTCTTCCTTTTTGTCTTCTGCTCTTAAGAATGTTTCTTCCTGATTGAGTGCTCATTCTTTTTCTAAAACCATGTTCTTTTTTTCTTTGTCTCTTTTTAGGTTGGTAAGTCATAAACATTACATATGCACCCCCTTAAATTTATTATTTATAGTAAAAACTATACTTCGCTATTTAAATTTTACTTTATCATTATATAGATATACTATTTTTCTGTCAAGGTGGTAATAATTGTTGATAAATATATTTATATATATTTTTTTGTGGATAACTTATTGAATATAAGTATTTACTTATGTTATCATAAATATTATGTTGTGAATAACTTATTAATATAAAAACTTATCCACATGTGTGGATAAAATTGTGCATAACTTGTTTATTTTTATTGTTAGTACATGCTTTATAGTTGATTTTATTTAGATCTTAGCATGTTTATAACACTTAATAACAGATTGTTATTAAATTTATAGAAATTTAATATATACACATAGTTATTAACATGTTGATATATTTATATACATACTTGGCTATAATATATGAATGTTAATATCCTTGTTGATAAACTGTACATAACTATTATAAAAATTTTTTTATTACAATATTGGAGGAATAAGAATGGATGCCGATCTTAAAAATTTATGGGATAAAACCTTAGATATTATAAAAAGTGAGCTAAGTGAAGTTAGTTTTAATACTTGGATTAAAAGCTGCGAACCTCTGTCTATTTCTTCTAATACTCTAAAGATAAGCGTTCCAAATTCCTTTACTCAAGATATTTTAGATAAAAGATATAAAGATTTAGTTGCAAATTCCATAAAAGCAGTATGTTCAAAATTATATACAATTGAATTTATTATAATGTCTGAAATCTATGAAAAAGAAGAAATTAAGAGTTCATCAAATCAGAAATCAAAAGCTATTGTAGTTAATGATGAAATGTCGTCTACATTAAATCCAAAATATACTTTTAATTCTTTTGTAATAGGTAATAGTAATAGATTTGCTCATGCTGCATCTTTGGCAGTTGCAGAATCACCAGCAAAAGCATATAACCCGTTATTCATATATGGTGGAGTCGGACTTGGAAAGACTCACTTAATGCATGCTATAGGTCATTACATCTTAGATGGTAATCCTAATGCTAAAGTTGTATATGTCTCATCTGAAAAATTTACCAATGAATTAATAAACGCTATAAAAGATGATAAGAATGAAGAATTCAGAAATAAATACAGGAATGTTGATATCTTACTTATAGATGATATACAATTTATAGCCGGAAAAGAGCGTACTCAAGAAGAATTCTTTCATACATTTAATGCGTTACATGATGCGAATAAACAAATTATATTATCTTCAGATAGACCGCCAAAAGAAATTCCAACATTAGAAGATAGGCTTCGATCTAGATTTGAATGGGGCTTAATAGCAGATATTCAAGTCCCTGATTTCGAAACTAGAATGGCAATACTAAAAAAGAAAGCTGATGTTGAAAATCTAAATGTAGCAAATGAAGTTATGGGCTACATTGCTACTAAAATTAAATCTAATATAAGAGAACTTGAAGGCGCACTAATAAGAATAATTGCTTACTCCTCATTAACTAACAGAGAAGTTACTGTAGATTTAGCTACAGAAGCATTAAAAGATATAATATCTAAAAAGCAAGGAAAGCATGTGACTATTGACTTAATACAAGATGTAGTTTCTAGTTACTTTAATTTGCGTGTTGAAGATTTAAAATCTCAAAGGCGGACTAGAAATGTTGCTTACCCAAGGCAAATAGCAATGTATTTAAGTAGAAAGCTAACAGATATGTCTTTACCTAAAATTGGAGAAGAATTTGGAGGAAGAGATCATACCACAGTAATACATGCTTATGAGAAAATATCTGAGAATCTCAAAACTGATGATTCATTACAAAGTACTGTTAACGACATTACAAAAAAATTGACTCAGAATTAATCCACAGAGCTGTATAATAAGTACATAATAACTTGTGGATAATATTTTTTTAGTTATATTATGCTTATACTTGTGGATAACCAGTCTGTTTTGTTACTGATTTATCCACAATATTTTTGAATTAAATTTTGTTGATATTACAGCGATTATACTAGTTATCAACAAATTAACAGCCCCTACTACTATTATTACTATAAAAATATTTATCTAACTACTAATTATCATCTTTAATTCTTGTGAATAAAATAAGGAGGATTTTCAATGATCTTTACATGTGAAAAACAAAAAATATTAGAAGGTATATCAATAGTTCAAAAAGCCATAACAGGTAAATCAACAATGCCCATATTAGAAGGTATTTATATAAATGCAAATAATTCAACAATAACTCTTATAGGTTCAGACATGGATGTTAGTATTCAAACATTAGTTGATGCAACTATTATGGAAGAAGGAAGTATAGTTATTGATGCTAAAATATTTGGAGAAATAATAAGAAAACTACCTAATTCAACTATAAGAATAGAAACTATGGAAAATCAGCTAATAAAAATAACTTGTGAAAAATCCATATTTGATGTAGTTTATATGAACACAAATGAATTTCCAGAGTTACCTGAAATTAATGAGAATTTAAAAATATCAGTAAATCAAAATATATTAAAAAATATGATAAAAGGGACTTCTTTTGCTATCGCTCAAGACGAAACAAGACCTATTCTTCAAGGAATATTATTCGAAGTGAGAAATAAAAACTTAAACCTAGTTGCTCTAGATGGATATAGACTAGCTATAAAAAGTGAATTTTTGGATACGGATATTGATATAGAAGTTGTAATTCCAGGAAAAACATTAAATGAAGTATCAAAGATACTAGAAGATATAGATGAGATTGTGGATATAACATTTACTAATAACCATATATTATTTAATTTAAAAAGAACTAAAATAATATCTAGATTATTAGAAGGTAAGTTCATAAATTATAAATCATTATTACCACAAGAACACAAACTATTTGTAAATGTTAATAGACAAGAACTACAAAATGCGATAGAAAGAGCATCTCTAATGGCTAAGGATGGAAATACTAATTTAATAAAATTAGATTTACATCAAGATAACTTAGTAATAACCTCTAATTCTCAATTGGGAAAGGTAAGAGATGAAATTTCGATAAAATTGCAAGGAGATGAAATAGAAATTGCATTTAACTCAAAATATCTGTTAGATGTTTTAAAGAACATGGAGGATAATGAAGTTGTTATGAAAATGACATCTGGTATAAGCCCATGTGTTATTGAAGAACATAATAATGAAAATGCAAAATATTTAGTTTTGCCAGTAAGACTAATGAGATAGGAGGATAAATATTATTTTAATATTTATATAATGAAAATGAATAAAATAAAAATTGATACTGAAATTATAAAATTAGATGCTTTTTTAAAATGGGCATCTATTGCTAGCTCAGGTTCAGAAGCTAAGATTTATGTGCAAGATGGAATGATAAAGGTTAATGGAGAAGTTTGTACTCAAAGAGGTAAAAAATTAAGAATTGGAGATGTAGTAAACTTCGAAGGTTCAGATTTTGAAATAATATAGAGATAGTTATTTGATTAGTTATGATATAATTATTATAGGTGTATTTTTATGTATGTTAAAAATATAAATTTGCTTAATTATAGGAATTATAAAAAATTAAGCGTAGAATTGACTGAAAATGTTAATGTGTTTGTGGGAGATAATGCTCAAGGAAAAACAAATATTTTAGAATCAGTATATTATTGTGCTTTTGCAAAATCACACAGAACATCAAAAGATAAAGAATTAATAAATTGGGAAAATAGTACAGCCTACATAAGTTTACTTATAGGGAAAAATAGATTAGATAAAAAGATCGATATAAATATACTCAGAGATGGTAAGAAAGCCATAAAAGTAAACAATATAAAAGTAAATAAGATAGGTGAACTATTTGGAATTTTTAATGTAGTAATGTTTTCTCCAGAAGATTTAAAAGTTATAAAAGAAGCACCAAGTTTGAGAAGAAGAGTATTAGATATGGAATTATCTCAGGTAAATCCAAATTATTACTTCAACTTAGTACAATATAATAAAGTTCTAGGCGAAAGAAACATTGTGTTAAAGAGCAGGTCATTTAGTGAAGATATTTTAGATGTATATGATATGCAATTGAGTAAATATGCTGATTATATTATTTCAAAAAGGTTAGAATATATAAATAAGATAAATTTTTACGGTGATATAATTCATAAAGAAATTACATCTGGAAAAGAAGCAATAAACTTTAAATATAATTGTACTGTTAATCTAGAGAATGGAAAATTTAAAGATAATTATTTAAAAAAACTAAAAGATAATATTCAAAAAGATAGGGAAAAGGGGTTAACATCTGTAGGACCTCATAGAGATGATTTTAGCGTATTTATAAATAATATTGATACTAAGATTTTCGGATCTCAAGGACAACAAAGAACATCGATTCTAACTATGAAATTTGCATCTTTAAAAATCATTAGAGAGATTACAGGTGAATATCCAGTATTATTGTTAGATGATGTTTTATCGGAGCTTGATTTAAATAGGAAAAAATATATATTAAGATCAATAAAGGATATACAAACTATAATAACATGTGCTGGAATTGAGGATTTAAATGATTATTTAGATGATAAAGTCAAGATATTTAATGTATTAAACGGACAAATTTTAAATCAAGGGAGGAATATATAATGTTTTTGCATTTAGGTGAAAATGTAGTAGTTCCCATTAAAGACATTATTGGAATATTCGATCTTCAAAATACGATGTATAGCTCTGACACAATACAATTTTTAAGACTAGCAGAAGAAGACGGATTTGTAGAAAGAATAACAGAAGAAAAGCCAAAGTCGTTTATAATAGCAGAAGTAGATAATAAGAGTAAAATATATTTATCACCAATATCATCAACTACATTAACAAAAAGAACAGATATAGAATATAGTTCTTAGTTTCATAAAATTAAAAATTTTAATAATACTTATTAAGTTTAGGAGGAGTCTGATTTGGAACAAAATAACAGAAAATATGATGAAAATCAGATACAAGTTCTTGAAGGATTAGAAGCAGTAAGAAAAAGACCAGGAATGTATATTGGAAGCACTAGTTCAAGAGGCCTTCATCATTTAGTATATGAAATCGTAGATAATAGCATTGATGAGGCTTTAGCAGGATATTGTAATAAGATAGAAGTATACATTAATGAGGATAATTCGATTACAGTAAATGACGATGGTAGAGGGATGCCTGTAGGAATACATCCTAAGATGGGAAAATCAACTGTTGAAGTTATAATGACAATATTGCACGCAGGTGGTAAATTTGGAGGGGGAGGATATAAGGTTTCAGGTGGATTACACGGAGTTGGTGCATCTGTAGTTAATGCTCTTTCGGAAGAATGTACTGTCACAGTTAATAGAGATGGGCATATATGGCAGCAGAAATATAGTAAAGGAAAGGTTCTAAACGAACTTACAAAAGTAGGGGACAGTGACCAGACTGGAACACAGACATATTTTAAGCCTGATGCAGAAATATTTGATGAAATAGTGTTTGATTTCGAAGTTTTATCTCAAAGATTAAGAGAACTAGCATTCTTAAATAAAGGAATATATATAAGGTTAGTAGATAAAAGAGATGAGAAAGAAGAAGTTTTCCATTACGAGGGTGGAATTAAATCCTTTGTTAGCTACTTGAATAGGAATAAAGTGCCACTTCATGAAGAACCTATATATATTGAAGGGGTGAAAGATAATATATCCGTGGAAGTAGCGCTTCAATATAATGACGGTTATACTGAAAATATATTTTCTTTTGCCAACAATATTGATACAGTTGAAGGCGGAACGCATCTAGTTGGATTTAAAACTGCACTAACTAGAGTATTTAACGATTATGCAAAAAAATTTGGGCATATAAAAGAGAATGACAAGAATTTTACTGGTGATGATATAAGGGAAGGTCTGACTGGAGTAATATCTATAAAAATTGAAGAGCCACAATTTGAGGGGCAAACAAAAACTAAGTTAGGAAATAGCGAAGTAAGAGGAATTGTAGACTCAATTGTTGGTGAAAATATAGGCATATTCCTTGAGGAAAATCCTAACATAGGTAAAATGATTGTTGATAAGGCTCTAATGGCTGCCAGAGCCAGAGATGCAGCTAGAAAAGCAAGAGAATTAACACGAAAATCAGTTTTGGAAAGATCTACATTGCCAGGGAAATTAGCAGATTGTTCATCTAAAGACCCAAGGGAGTGTGAAATTTATATAGTCGAAGGAGATTCGGCAGGTGGATCTGCAAAGCAAGGAAGAAATAGAAAATTCCAAGCTATTTTACCTTTAAGAGGTAAGATATTAAATGTTGAAAAACAAAGATTAGATAGAATATTAAATGCAGATACTATTAGATCAATGATTACTGCATTTGGAGCAGGCATAGGAAATGATTTTGATGTTGAGAAGATTAGATATAATAGAATTATAATTATGACAGATGCCGATGTTGATGGTGCTCATATTAGAACATTATTACTAACATTTTTTTACAGATATATGAGGAATTTAATAGATGATGGGCATGTATACATAGCACAACCACCATTATATAAAGTTAGTAAGAGTAAAAAGGAGTATTATGCATATAGTGATCCTGAATTAGAAAGTGTTTTATCAGAGTTAGGTGGAAAAGATAATTCTACTGATATTCAAAGATATAAAGGTCTTGGAGAAATGAATGCGTCTCAATTATGGGATACAACTATGGATCCGGAAAAGAGAATTTTATTAAAAGTAAACATAGAAGATGCTATGGCAGCCGATGAAATTTTTACAATACTGATGGGCGAAAAAGTCGAACCAAGAAAAGAATTTATACAACAAAATGCTAGAAATGTTGTTAATTTAGATATTTAGTACTGAAATACGAGGTGAAGTACATGGATTTTAATGAAGGAAAAGTTATACCTGTAGATATTAAAAATGAAATGAAGAAATGTTATATAGATTATGCAATGAGTGTTATAGTCGGTCGTGCATTGCCAGATGTAAGAGACGGACTAAAACCTGTTCATAGAAGAATACTATATTCGTTGCAGGAATTGGGATTAACCCCTGAAAAGGGATATAGAAAGTGTGCAAGAATAGTTGGAGATGTTCTAGGTAAATATCATCCACATGGTGATAGTTCAGTTTATGATGCATTAGTTAGAATGGCTCAAGATTTTTCAATGAGATATATGCTAGTTGATGGACATGGAAATTTTGGATCAGTTGATGGTGATAGTGCAGCTGCTATGAGATATACAGAAGCAAAAATGAATAAAATAGCAGTTGAAATGTTAAGAGATATTAATAAGAGCACAGTTGATTTTATGCCTAACTTTGATGGCGAAGAGCAAGAGCCAGTAGTATTACCATCAAGATTTCCTAATCTCTTGGTAAATGGTTCATCAGGAATTGCAGTTGGTATGGCAACTAATATTCCACCACATAATTTGGCTGAAATAATTGATGGGACTATTATGCTTATAGATAATCCTGAAAGCACAGTTTTGGAACTTATGACTAAAATTACAGGACCAGATTTTCCTACAGGGGCTACCATTATGGGTAAAGCAGGAATTAGGGCTGCATATGAAACTGGTAAAGGAAAGATAATAGTAAGAGCGAATGCTGAAATAGAAGAAGAAAACGGAAGGCACTCAATAATTGTTACTGAGATACCATATCAAGTAAATAAAGCAAAACTTGTAGAAAATATTGCTGATTTAGTAAAAGATAAAAAGATTACTGGAATCTCTGACTTGAGAGACGAATCAGACAGAGACGGTATGAGAATTGTAATTGAGCTTAAAAGAGATGCTAATCCAAGTGTAGTATTAAATTTATTATATAAGCATACAAAGCTTCAAGATACATTTGGCATTATTATGTTAGCATTAGTTAATAATGAGCCAAAGGTTTTAAATTTAAAGCAAATACTGGAAAATTATGTAGAATTTCAAAAAGAAGTTATAACAAGAAGAACTATATTTGATTTAAACAAGGCAGAGGCTAGAGCACATATCTTAGAAGGCTTAAAGATAGCATTAGATAACATAGATGAAGTAATAAGTATAATAAGAAATTCTAATACTACTGAAATTGCCAAAAATACTCTAATGGAAAGATTTGAACTTTCTGAAAAGCAATCTCAGGCTATATTAGAGATGAGATTAAGAAGATTAACTGGATTAGAAAGAGGTAAAATCGAGGAAGAGTATAATGAGCTAATGAAACAAATAGAATATTTAAAATCTATTTTAGCTAGTGAAGAAAAACTGTTAGATGTTATTAAAGAGGAACTATTAGAAATAAAGAATAGATACTCAGATGAGAGAAAAAGTAAAATTGAAAAAATAGTAAATGAAATTGATATAGAGGATCTAATTCAAGAAGAAGATGTTGTGATAACATTAACACATTCGGGATATATAAAAAGAATTTCGGCCGACACTTATTCATCACAAAGAAGAGGTGGAAAAGGAATTCAAGCAATGTCAACTAAGGAAGATGATTTTGTTGAGCACTTGATGATAACATCAACACATTCAGATGTACTATTCTTTACAAATAAAGGAAGAGTGTATAAATTAAGAGCTTATGAAGTTCATGATGCTGGAAGACAGGCGAAAGGAACAAATCTGATAAATCTTATAGCAATAGAACCTGATGAAAAGATTCAAACAGTACTTACTGTAACAGATGAGAAAAAAGAAGGCTTTTTGTTTATGGGAACTAAGCAAGGAATAGTAAAGAAGACTCCATTAAGTGAATTTAAAAATCTAAGAAAGAATGGATTAATCGCAATAAGCTTAAAAGATGGCGATGAATTATTAAAAGTAAAGAATACCTATGGTGATGCTAATATTATGGTTGTAACTCAAAATGGTTATGCCGTTAAATTTAATGAAAAAGATGTTAGATCAATGGGAAGAACTGCATCAGGTGTTAAAGCCATTAATTTGAAAGAAGATGATATAGCAGTATGTATGGATATTGCTGTTGATGGAGAAGAGTTATTAGTAATAAGTGAAAATGGATATGGAAAGAGAACTCCTATTGCTGAATATAAGCTTCAAAATAGGGGCGGAGTAGGACTAATAACTTATAAAATTAGTGAAAAGACTGGAAAGCTTGCTGGCGCTACAATTTGTAAGGTAGATGATGAATTAATGCTTATAAATTCTAGTGGAGTAGCTATTAGAATTAATGTAGCAGATATCTCTGTAACAAGTAGATCAGCAATGGGGGTAACATTGATGAGAACGAATGAAGATGAGAAAGTTGTTGCAATAGCTAAAATATTAAGCAGTGATGATCAAGAAACTGAATCTGGTGATGAAGCTGAATCTGAAATAAATAATATAGAAGAATAATATTAGATATAATAAATCTTATAAGATTATAAATAAGGCATAACTATTGAATATACGTTATAGCCTTATTTTTTTATAGGTATTATATATTAAAATTTTATAAAAATATCTACATATATGCGAGGTGTATCATAATAAGATATATTAAGTATCATATAGATATATTAATTAATGTTAACATAAATTAATATAATTGGGTTATATTATATAAGTACTGTTGAATTATTATGTTAATATAAAAAACGTCGCTGAAGCAGATAAACACTTTAATTAAATTTAGAAAAAGTATTTTTGATATAATTTAAAAAAAATTTTAAAAAGTTGTTGACAGTGTATAAATCAGGTGATATACTAAGAAAGTCGCTTGAGGGTGATGAAAATTAATAACTACAATGAGAATTGTAGGAAAGAAAATTGGTCTTTGAAAATTGAACAGAATAACATAAATACATTTAAGTAAACCAGCAATTTTTATTTGAGTAAGCTAAGATTAAACTTTTTATTGAGAGTTTGAT
>NZ_JAKGTE010000043.1:0-40869 GCF_022324665.1 Clostridium sp. YIM B02500
TTTTATTTTCTACTCACCGCTGAAAGCTCTTTAGAACCACCCGCGTAGCAGGTGGTATTCAAAATACAATAAAAAGGTATGAATTTTTCACCCATACCTTTAACTATCCAATTAGATTAATTTTAGTAGATCTAAAATTTACTTATTCTAGTTGTGTTTGGCATAATGATAAACACTTTAAATATGCATTTTCTAAACACCTAATAGTTTGTCTATTGTATCAACAAGATCACTTACTTCTGGCTTACTTAGCTGTGCATTTGCTCCCACTGATTCTCCCTTATGTTTTAATTCTCCCGTAATTAGTGATGAAAATATTACAACAGGAAGCTTTTTCAATGTTTCATTTTCTTTTATTTTCCTTGTCAATGTGAGCCCATCCATCTGAGGCATTTCTATATCTGTAATAAGTAATTGAGCTTCTTCAATAAATTTTTCACCTTTATTTCTTGCTAATTCTTCGAAGAAATCTAACGCTTGTTTACCGTCATCAAAAATTCTTAAATTCTTAAATCCTGCTTTTGTAAGAGTATCTTTTAATAACCTTCTAATTAAAGCAGAATCATCAGCCATAACTAATTTTATAGATGATCTATCTTTATAATCTACTTGTATAAGTCTATCTTCACTTATTCCAACACTTGGACAAATATCTGTCACTATTTTTTCAAAATCAAGCATAATTAATACTTTTCCATTTAAAAGTATATTTCCAACAGCTAATGAGTTTTCTGATAGATCATCAGGTTTTCTTATTTCATCCCATCTTATACGATGAACTCCAACTATATCATCAATATTAAATGAAACTTTTATTTTATTAAACTCACAAACTATAACCTTGGATCCAAGTTTTCCTGCCGATCTTTTTGTTAATATGTATTTTAAATCAATCAAAGTAAGTATCTCATCTCTGCATAGTATGAGGCCAGCTATCTCTGGCTTAGGATCTGGCAATTTAGTTAAGTTTGAAGGCATCTCTATTACCTCTTTAACTTTTACAACATTAATTGCATAATGATTTCCATTTGCGATAAATTCTATTATTTCTAATTCCCCAGTACCCGATTCTAGTAATATGTTATTGTTCATAATATCTCTCCCCCTTACTTAAAATCTTGTAATTGTAACATTATTTTGCAAAATATATCCTTTCACTTTTTTATAGTTATCATAGCATTGATCCTATGTTTTATATCGTATTCATAATTATAGCTTATGTATATGTTGAATAAACATATTATTCTATTTATGCCTATACTTTTATTAAATACTTACATCTATTATCGTTGCCATATATAACTTCTTTAATTATATCATTTATACATGATAATTTGTAATTAAAAAAACTAAAATTCATACTCACTGTGAAAGATACATAAGACTGTTTTACCTTAAAATGATAAAACAGAAAACATTATTTTTTTATCTTTGTCTCATTTGTAGAAGCCTATCTTTCAATTTACCTTCAATTTCTTGTAATTCAGCTTCAGCAGCTTTACGTTTTTCTCTTCCTTCAATTTGTATTCGTAAAACTTCATCAAGAGTTGATATCAACGATTCATTTGTATTCTTTAAAGTCTCAATATCAACAATTCCACGCTCAGATTCTTTAGCTGTCTCAATTGTTGACATCTTTAGTGTTTCTGCATTCTTACGTAACAGCTCATTGGTCATGTTCGTAACTTCATTTTGAACCTTGGCTGCATTGTTTGAATGAGCTACTCCAAGAGCTAATACAATTTGACTCTTCCATAGTGGAATAGTATTAACAAGAGTAGATTGTATTTTTTCTGACATTAATGAATCATTATTTTGAACGAGACGAATTTGAGGTGCCATTTGGAGTGAAATCATTCTAGTTAATTCTAAATCATGTATCTTTTTGTCAAAGCGATTGCAAAGAGCCACAAAATCATTTGTCGCCTGAGCATCTTCTGGAAGTCCACTTATCCTTGCTCTTTCTGCTAACTTAGGCAGCTCATCCTTTTCTAATTTTGAAAGCTTCTTTTTCCCAGCTAATATGTACATAGAAAGTTCTTTAAAATATACCTTATTTATTTCATACATTTTATCAAGCATAGCAATATCTTTCAAAAGCTGTATTTGATGATTTTCTAGAGCACTACAAATTTTATTAATATTCCCTTCAACCTTTTCATACTTTGCTTTCATTTGCGAAATCTTTTCTGCAGATTTCTTAAAAAGACCTAGAAATCCTTTTTTTTCTTCTACAGATTCAAAATTTTTAAGCTCACACACTACATTTGTTAACATTTCCCCGACTTCGCCTAAATCTTTTGTTTTAACGTTATTTAATGCTGTCTCAGAAAAATCTGCAATCTTCTTTTGAGCTCCTACTCCATATTGAAGAATTGAATTTGTATTATTTATATCTATTTTATCTACAAATTCATTAATCATCTTCTTCTCATCTTCTGTTAAATAGCTTTCATCAAAAATTTCTTTCTTCTTACTTTCTTCTACCTTTACATCAGTAACTTCCTCTTCAAAAGGTTCAAATGTTAAACTTGGCATCATATCTATATCTTCCTTAAATCCATCATTCACTTTTAATTCCTCCTTTTAGTTCAAGTCCTATTTTTTGAAATCATCTTTTTTAAGCCCTTCTTGAGTAAATAGTGTTTCAAGAACAGAAATATCTGTAGAAATATCTAATGCTATTTCTTCAAATAAATCGTCTAATAACTTTTCAAATGCATTATTTATGGTATCCAAAGTCTTTTCAATTTCATTTTTTGCATTTCTTATATTATCACCCTGAACCGGCTGCTCATTCAATTCTTTATATGCATTAAGAAGCTTTAAAGTCATAGGCAGATAGTGTTTTGCAAATCTATCAACTTCTTGAAGCTTTTTAGGATTCTGCTCAACATACTTAAGTATTTGATTTATAATATTCTGGAGCCTATTTAATTTTTTAGAAATTTCTTCTTTATCTATAGAACTACTTATGTCTCCTATTTGTTTAATGTAATCCCTTCCCATTTCAATTGTATTCCTTAGTTCCATCTTCACTGGATCATTGAAGTCTTTTTTTAGCTCCTCTTGTTTTTTTAATTCATCTTCATTCCTTTTCTTCAAAGATTCCTGTGAAGTCAAATAATTCTCATAAACTTCATTATTTAACATGAAATAAGTCTGCTTATCATCAATATGTCCTTGTGGAAACATATTTAATTCAATCATTTTTCTTAAATCTTTAACTACAAATTTATTTTTTTCCTAACAGCCTCAGCTAATTCACTAATGGAGCAATAGCTATTACCTCGTAGCAATTTCACATATTCTTTAAAACGCTTCGCTCTCTTTCTTAAATTTATACCCCTTAAAGTAAAAGCTCCACTCGCCGCAAGAAAAGAAAACAATATTCCTAAGCTAATCAAATTACTCATTAAAAATTCACTCTTAAAAGAAATAAGTATTGAATATGAAATTATTAATATTCCTAATATTCCGCTTAATATAGATCCAAATATTGTATACAATGTTCCTGATATACTTCCAACTGGTCTCTTAGCAATATATTTCTGTATTTTATTTTCAGATTTTGGAACAACATTCGCGATATTTTTATATCCATTTTTTAATTCATCTTTTATCTTTTTATCAAAATACTGTGATTTATCTACAAATTTATTTCTTGTCTCTCTAACAGTTTCTTGAGCTTTATCATCAATATCTTTTTTTATCTTAGCAAAATCTATGACATCGAATGCATTTTTTATTGTATCTCTAATTTGATTTTCTAAATTAGAAAAATCTTTTTTATCCATTCCCCTGCCTCCAAATTATTTTATTAAAACTTAACTTAACATTAATTTATTTGCAACGATATATTGGCTTTATTATATCTTATTCTTGTATCCATTACAATTTGTAACATCTTTATCTCCCTTTAAAATTCTCATTCTAAGACATAAATATCCATAATTTTTTTATTTTGATTTTTATAGAAATGTAAAATCTGCTTCGTAGACTATGTATTTCTAATACCTTTAAAAATTGTTCTCAGATTTCATTATAATTTTCCCCAAAATAAAAAAATCGCAGGCGCTAGAATATAAATTCCTAAAGAATAAAATAAGCCCCGCGATAAATTATCGTGGAGCTCTAGTTTCAATAAAACGCAACCTTAAATTTTTATAATTCCATTAAAATTATATTATATATATTCTAATCCTCTAACTCATCTGAGAATACTCTTTCAATGTGCATCGCAAGATATCCTATCTCAACTGCTTTTATTTCTTTCTTTAATTCCTTGCCTAGTTTCATACATATGTCTTCAGCAATTTCAAATGATTTTGGAAATCTTTCACTAATATAATCATTCATATCAAGCTTTATCGTTTCTCCTTTTAACATTCTTGCCGCCATATATTTAATGTGGTTCATAAGACGATTATAGGATAATGATTCGATATCTATTGTCTTTCCTGTACTCTCTTCAATGGATGTAATACATGATCTAACTAACATTGCTACTTGCATTGCTTGTGATACTTTTTCATTTCCTAGGCTTGAATGAATATGAAGTGCTATATAGCCAATCTCATCTTCATTTATTTCAATGCCTTCTATCTCTTTGATAATATCTTTTCCTTTACATGCAACTTCATATTCTTCTGGAAATAAAGCTTTGATGTCTTGTGTTAATGGATTACTAATTTGTTCATTATCTCTTATTCTTTTTACTGCAAATGCAATATGATCTGCAAGTGGGCATAAAATGTTCTCGTCTACTTCATGAAATTTCTTTTCTGCTTCCATAATAATATTATTCGCAATTTCTAAAATCTGAGGCTCTATATTGTTTATTATCTCCTTAGTCAATCCTCTTTCAGTTTCTTGCTGCAAGAGATATATATGTGCATTTTCTGGAGCTTCAATACGTTCATTGACCTTTTTACCAAAACCTATACCTTTTCCGAGCAAGATATACTCTTTATAGTTATCCATATTTATAGCGAGTACACCATTATGATTTAGTGCTTTTATCACTCTAAACATTTTATGCCTCCTCATCCCTTATATATTATTCAAATGCATCAACTGCAATTAAAGCTTCTCCGGCTTTTATATCTCCAGTTTTTAATAGACGCACCTTTTGATTGCTATTCAATGCAGTGCATATGCATGGTGATGCAATAGATGGTGCATTATTTTTTATAAATTCTAAGTCAAAGCTTAATATTTTATCTCCAGCTTGTACTTTATCTCCCTCTTCCACATAAGTTTCAAAGGCTTTTTTATCAAGCTTTACTGTATCTATTCCTATATGAATAAGTAATTCAAGTCCATCAGTTGTTGTTAATCCCAATGCATGTTTTGATGGGAATACAAAACTTATTACTCCATCTGCCGGAGCTATAACATTTCCATCACTTGGGACAACCACAGCTCCATCTCCCATTATCCTGCTCGCAAATACTTCATCTGGTACTTCGGATAAATCTTTTGCTTCACCTGTTAATGGACTATTTAAAATCACTGTACTTCTAACTTTTCCTTGAACCTTTTTTTCAATACCTTTTTCAGTATCTTTCTCTGATTCTTTTTTTATTATTGCATAACCAGTATCTTCTTTATCTGGTGCTGTAACTAAGTAATCTTCTAAATTTGATTTTATAACAGTTACTCTTGGCCCATACATTATTTGGACGCCTACGCCTTTGTGAAATATCCCCGATGCTCCAGTTTGTTTTAACAAACCTTCATTCACCAATTCAGAGTTATGTACAGTACAACGCAATCTAGTTACACAGCAATCAACATCAGAAATATTGTTCTTTCCTCCGAGACCTCTGCATATCATGGCCGAAAGTTCGTCTGCGTTTTCATTTTGATCATTTTTCTTTGCTTCTAAATCACTTCTAGTATAAAGCTTAACTTCACCAGAATCTTCACGACCTGGAGTCTTTAAATCAAGCTTCTTAATTAAGAAGGTGAATAATAAATAGTATACTACAAAATATACGATTCCTACAATAACAATCAGTATCCAGCTTGTTTTAGCATTTCCTTGTAAAATACCAAATAAGAATAAATCAATAAATCCACCTGAGAAGGTCATACCTACGCCAACACCTAACATATGCATTAACATATAAGCGAGTCCAGCAAGCACACAGTGAATTCCATATAATACTGGTGCTACAAATAGAAATGTGAATTCAATTGGTTCTGTTATACCAGTGAGCATTGACGTTAATGCTGCTGATAGTAATAATCCACCTACTGCTTTTCTCTTTTCTGGCTTAGCACATTTATACATTGCTAGTGCTGCTCCTGGCAAGCCAAATATCATAAGCGGAAATTTACCCGACATAAATCTTGTTGCAGAAACACTAAAGTGTGTTATTCCTGGCGTTCCTAGTTCTGCAAAAAAAATATTTTGAGCACCTTCAATAACTTTGTCTCCTACTTGAGCTGTACCTCCAACGGCTGTTTGCCAGAATGGTAAATAAAATACGTGATGAAGCCCAAACGGTATTAGTAGCCGTTCCATCAAACCATAAACCCACGTTCCTGCATAACTTGATGCAAGCACTATATTTCCAACTTTGTAAATAGCACCTTGAACTGGAGGCCAAATATAGAACATTAAAATTCCAACTATTAAATAGACAATTGAACATATAATAGGAACAAATCTAGTTCCACCAAAAAACGATAATACTTGTGGTAATTCAATTTTATAATACCTATTATGCAATGCTGCTGTACCAAGCCCTACGATAATCCCACCGAAAACACCCATTTGTAATGAAATTATACCAAGTACTTCAGTTGATGCGCCACTTAAAAGAGCTTCTGTTCCACCATGAATTTTAATCATGGCACCAATTGATGCATGCATTATAAGAAATGCAATTCCTGCTGCTAACGCTGCAACTTCTCTTTCTTTCTTAGACATGCCTATTGCAACCCCTATTGCAAATATTAAAGGCAAATTTTCAAACACAATATTTCCTGCATCATTCATTACTGAAAGAAGTGCATTGACAAATGTGCCAGGTCCAATTAAACCTGTAAGTCCATACGTATCAAGCATTGTTTTATTAGTGAATGACTCACCTATACCTAAAAATAAACCTGCTACTGGTAAAATAGCAATTGGAAGCATAAAAGATCTTCCTACACGTTGCAAAACGCCAAAAACTTTGTCTTTCATAATTCTTCTCCTTCATAGGATTATTTTTGCACATTATTAATGCTTTATTATGCCTTTTTTGTGCAAAAAAACATTAACCAACATAAACATCTTCAATAAATATTTATGTATAGTTAATGCCTACCTACCAGTCACATACTATATCATATTTTTCACTCTAGCATATCTATAACTGCATGTCAATGTTTTCATAAAATATTATCGCGGGCATTTTAATAAAAAAATAAACGGTATTAGTGATTTAACTTTTCTTCATATATATTATATAATATTCTCATAATATATTTTAGGAGGTCGGCTTTCTTATGAATAATATTCTAACTGAAGAAAATATAAAAAAGTTAAGAGAAGAATTAGATTATAGGATGACAGTTAAAAGAGCTGAAATAGCAAAAGAAAAATTAGTAGCTGCTGCTCACGGAGATAGATCGGAAAATGCTGAATATAAAGAGGCTTGCAGAAACTATAGAGAAAATGATAATAGAATCCAGTATCTATTAACTATGATTTCAACTGCAACGGTAATAGATGATGGTAGTATAGATAAATCAATACTAGGAATTAATAGCAAAGCTAGAATTAGGTTTGTCGAAGATGATGATGAAGTTGTTGTAACACTAGTAACAACTATGGATCTGGATCCAGAAAATATGATTATAAGTATTGAATCAGACTTGGGTAAAGCATTATCTGGAAATAAAGCTGGTGACATTGTTGAAGTCAATGCTCCAGGTGAAAAATATTCAGTTGAAATACTCGAAGTACTATAATACCTATTAGATATTAGTTTTAAATATTCATATGATGCATATTTTGAATCCCCTAGCTAAATTGGTGATTAATCAAAATCTTTGCTAAAATATAATCATATAATAGAAAATAGTGCATATAACAAAGAAGCTTTTTCTTTGTTATATGCACTATTTTTACTGATATAATTATGCAAATTTATATTTTCTATTTCTTTGTATAATTCTTTTCTTTAAGTAAAAGATTAATTTTTTCAAGGCGTTTAGTATATAAATCATAATCATCTAGCAAAATTCCCATATAAAGCATATCCACAATAGCTAACTGCGATATGCGTGAAACCATTGTCTCACTATAAAATGTAGTTTCTTCACCACCAGTAAAAAATGTTATGTCTGCATATTCAGAAATAGCTGGTGCTTTAAAATTTGTTAATGCAATAGTTCTTGCTCCAGACTCTTTTGCTATTTTTAAAGCATTTACAGTATCTATTGTGCTTCCTGAATGGGATACACCAATGGCAAGGTCATTACTTGTTAGATGACTTGCACAGATTTGCTGTATATTACTATCAGAGTATGCTCTGCATTCTAATCCTATACGTAAAAATTTATTTCTAATATCACTAGCAACACTTCCCGAATTCCCCACACCGTAAACATCAATGATATTTGAGCTTCTAATCATTTCTATTGCCTTTTTATATTTATTAATATCAATTATTTTTAAAGTATCTTCCAAAGCCTTTATAGTAAGTCCAATCATTTTTACTGGCACATCTTCTATTTTTTCATCTCTATCAATATGAAGTTCTACTAGTAATTTGGAATCATACTGCTTATCTACAGATTCCCTTCCCCACTCTTTCATTAATGCCATCTTAAATTCACTATATCCACTACAACCTATACTTTTCACAAAACGTATAATTGTTGGTTCACTCACCCCTACTTGACGAGAAAGCTCAGCTAAAGTCATTGTAGAAACAGAATGCCCGTTTAATAATACATAATCGGCTACTTTTTTTTCAGATGATCTCAGTAAATTATACATATTTTTTATTTTATATTCGTAAGACTCAGTATGGTCCAATTCATCCACATCCTTTGTTTTGCAGTTTTCCTTAAATATATATTACACTAATGTAGTAAAACTACCAATTCAATATTTCTTTAATACTATTTTAAGATAATTCTTTTATATTGTAAATAGTTTTACTACATTATATCAATTGACATTGTAGTAAAACTACATTATAATATATTCAAAAGGAGGAATACCTAAATAATATTCAATACTGCATAATTACTACATTAGAATATTAAATACTAAATAGGTGTTATCGAAAATTATGATACCAACAAAAAAAGCTGCCGAAATGACTATAGAGGAATTAGGATCTTACATTGATCAATCAGTGCTAAAGCCAGAATTTACTTTAGATCAAATTAGAAAGTATATTCAAAAAGGTGTAGATTATAAATGCAAAACAGTTTGTGTCTATCCATCCTCAATAAATATTGCTAAAGAGTTAACAGCTGAAACTCAAACCGGGATATGTGTTGTATGTGATTTTCCTTTTGGTACATCAGCAACATCCTCAAAAATTTTACAAGCAGAAGAATGCTGCAAGCAAGGAATTGATGAGCTTGATATAGTTGCAAATTGTGGCTGGACACGAAGTAATTTGTGGCACTCAGTTGAGGCTGATATAAAAGCTGTCGTTGATGTGTGTCATGATTATGATATTCTTGTAAATGCAATTTTTGAAACTGATGCTCTAACATTAGATCAAATAAAAAAATCTACAGAAGTCGCTATTTCAGCTGGTGTTGATTTTATTAAGACATCAACTAATTTTCTAACAGGATTTGCTAGCAAAGGTGCTACCCCTGAAACCATAAAAATAATAATGGATACTGCAAAGGATCGCTGTAAAATTAAGGCCTCAGGTGCCATAAAGACAAGAGAGCACTTTCTAAAACTGATTGATATGGGAATTGATAGAATTGGGATAGGATATAAATCTACTCCTGTTGTCTTAGGTCTTTCATAATGAAAATAATAAATAGCTCGGTTATTATTGAAACTAAAGCTATAACTCATCATAGAAATATATATAAAATAGGAATGTAATGAATAATTTATATACATATTAATCCATCACATTCCTATTTTATATTTTAAAACTAAATTATCTAGATTTCTAGTTGTCATTAATTATAGGGATTTTTACCTTTATTTTTACCAAGCTCACTCTTCTGCAATTTTAATTGATTTACTGGAATTAAAAGCTCAAAATCACTTATTATCAACTTCTTTTACATATTGCCATGTTAACCCTTCATCTTTTGATTCATACAAAGCCTTGCATCCCCCATTATAATCTCCATCAGATCCTTGACCTATTAAAACATTAAGGATTCCGTCTTGCTCATAAGGCATATCTGGCAAATCAAAAGGATTATATTTTTCCCCATTATCTAGTGTTACTTTTCTCTCTGGAAAACTTACTTTTTTATAAGATACACCGCCATCCTCGGTGCGATATAATTCTCCGTTACTGCCACCACTATGAGATAAACATAAAAAACCAAGTTTATCATTCAAAAAACTTATTCCAGCTGCCACCCCTGTTTTCCCTGCAAAAGGATCTTCATTTACAATTGTCCATGTATTTCCACCATTAATTGTGCTCTTCAAAGAGTACGATCTGCTTCCAGCTGCAGCTCCAGTCACTTCTAGCCTATAACCAACTTGATCAGACATATAAAATTCATCCTGATTATTTGATTTTTGAGAAATACTTTTATCTTTGTCTTCTTTTAAAGGTGTATGCGTCTTAATGTTATTTAAATCTTCTGTTAAAATATATCTATACGGAGTATATATTTTTTCTTTACCAGGTACGAATACTGAAACAGCATAACCTATTATCTCTGAAGAGGCCTTTGAAGCTGCTTTTGTGCTCGCTTCTGGATTAATATAAGTAATTCCATCAGTATTATATCCAAAACTTCGGTTACCGTAATAAAGAATCCCATATTTATTTTCATTCCATTTGCTCACTGTATCCTTAAGTGGGATAGCTTTCATTGTACTTAGCAATGGCTCTAACAATTTATCTTCATTATAATCAGCATTTACATACCCATTTAAATATATTGTTATTTTATCTGATTTGTCATTATTATAACTTATTAAATAACTTTCTAACTTACCCTTATTATCTTTTCCATAAAGATATGTATCAAAAGACGTAATTGCTCCATCAGAATTAAAATTAAGATTAAAGTTACTTGAAACATACAATTTATCTGGCATATGAATTTCTTTATTAATGTCTGCGAAAATACCTTCTATTCCATTTTCATATATATTGTTATGTTCAAGCTTCACTGTCTTTTTGTTTTTTAAATCACTTAAAAACCACGAAAGTTTTCCGTTATAGCTTATTGTATCATTATATATTTTTGCTCCGTAAAATAATGTTGTAGCAGCTATAACTATCATAGCTATATAGATCCATATAGTTTTATAATTTGATTTGAAAATCTTTCCATCATTCAAGCTCTTCTTTATTATGACTATTTCTTCATCTGTTCTATCTATCATACTTAAAACTAATATGTCTCTGTTTCTAAGTGTTATAACAGCATATTTCCTATTTATTCTAAATGACTTTATATCTTGAAAATCTATCTCTAGTTCGTCTTCTTGTAAAACTTTTATATTGCTTTCATTAAATTTATATTTTTCCATAATCTGTTGCGGAACACTTATAGGCTTTTTTACACTTTTTATTATTACATATGTAAGCCACACTAAAAGGAATATTATACACCCAAACAATATAATAATATTATTATGAAATCTTCCAAACCTAGAAAGCGTATATAGCTCATAAATCGAAATACAATATATAAATACAAATATTGGGTTAGATATCATTGATAAAAATATACTTCTTTTTATAATTTGCCTGTATTTTTTCATTTTAACCTCCTTGCTTTTTTACTAGTATATATAAATTATACAGCAGATTTCCAATTATTTGTATTGTTCTGTTCTTTATATCTAATTTGCAACTGAAATATTTCATACAAAATCTAGTGATTATTTAGATTTTTATGGGCATTATCACCCATTCCCGCCTTTCCTGTTATGCTAGGACCACCATTCATTCCTTGATTTATCTTAAATCCATCTGCAGGATTAATGTTTATATTTTGAGCTGTGATTGCTTGACACGAAATCAATACTACTGACCAAATAAACAATAACATAATTATGACTATACTATATATTACTTTCTTCATATCTCTACAACCCCTTTCTAATTGATAACATATATTTAATAAAACTTCTTCTTGAAACAAATTCATACACATCTTTAAATCCCATGTATGATAAAATTATTAATATAGGGTATGTTGGATAAATGTATCTAGATTTTATTTCCCATAAAACATAAAATCCAATAAATCCTAAAAACACTAAAACTAAGAGCACTTCGTCAAATTTCTTTTCCTTTATTACACCTATCATTCTTATGAATATAAAACAATACATAAGAAAATTCATTACGTACAAAATCCAAAGTAATCCACTTCTATAGACCGAATCTCCTTTAAATAGTTCAGTCGCAAAAGTATTATAGCTATATACTTTTTCTTCTCTTCCAACTCTCTGAGATGAGCTAACTGCTTCATTACCAATGCCAAAGGTTTCAATTTGGTATGTCCCTTCTGTCCAAGTCCATATAATCTTGTCATAATACATTTTTGATAAACTAGTGAAACCCACATTTGATAATTTATTTTTAATTTCTTCTTTAAATAACTCTGTACTTTTTTCTTTATCATATCTTGCCTGTCTTTGATATATATTGTAACTTTTCATATTATCCCAATAACCTATCGTATCTTCATTCATCCCCATATTAATCCACATATATATGGGTGCAGAATTTTTATTAACAGATTCATTCACAATATTTGTTTCCTGCAAAATGAAATTTTGACTCCAATTGGGAATATTAAATAGCACTCCTAATATGCAGAATGATGTTATTGCCTTTTTAACTCCAGTCTTCTTTACTTGCAGTAAAATATAAAAAACAGCAGCTATTAAAACAATAGTTCCTACGCTTCTAAAATAATTTTCTATTGATAAACACACTGAAGCAATTACAATATATTTAATTGATCCATCCTTTACAAATCTTATCAAAAAATATATAGAGCTTGTAAGCAATGTTGTAGCTATAATATCGTTATATATATAATTACTCATAAATAAAGATGGTATATAGGTTGATGCAAATATCAAAACTCCATAATCATTATCTCTTGATTTATAATTTATCTCTTTATATATGTAATAAATGATTAGACTCGTAACTAGGGTAAATAAAATGTTGAAAATTTTAAGAACTAAATAGTTATTGGGAAATATAGTTAATAAGGTTTTCAAATACAATACAGTTGAAAAATTAAAAGGAAACATATATAAATATCCGCTACTTTGAAATGACGAATAATCATTCCTATACAACATATTTAAAGCTAATGATAGTACTGTTTGAGAATCAGCTGTCGGTAATTTAGTAAATAAAAATATAATTATCATTTGAATAATAAAACTAAATACCAAAGTTACTGGAACTACCATTTTCTTGCTATATCTGTTAAGTTTTAAGCACATTCTATATAAAGCTACACTTAATAAAACTAAAATTAATATCATGAATATAAAAATACCAAGTTTTTGATTTTGAAGAACTGGCTTATCTCCATATAAAAAAGTATTATACTTTGCCCTAACAAAAAATGATGATGCTATAAAAAGTCCTATAAAAAAAGTAAATATTAAATATATTATCTTTTTAATTAACGCTGACATATGAAAACTCCTTTATTACAAATCTATTATTTAATCATGGAAATGCAACTTGTCCATAACAATATTGATCAAATAAAAATACATTTATAAATTTTATTATAATAAAGTTTTCTGTAAGTTAGCTTAACAATTTCAAATTTTATAAAAATAATATAATTCATTCTTTATATTGAGTTATATTATAAATATCTAACTCTAAAACTAAATTTATGTGGTAACTTACCAAAATCATAAATATTTTGTTCCGAAAAGCTATGAAAATATATTTATGATTTCTAGTGAATATACGAACTTAAAATACTAGAAAACTTGCAAATATATTCATCTAATAAATATAACTGCTATTATATCATTAACATAAAAAAAATTAAAAATGACCAATGATTCATATTTAAGAATCATTGATCATTTTTATTATACACCTATTAATAATGCTCTTTTACTTTTTACTTTGCGCTTATACTCATACATACGTCTATCAGCTCTCTTTATTAATTCATCAAATTCAATTCCTTCTCTTGGGAAGTTAGCAATACCATAGCTATAACTACAAACAATTTTGTTTCCTTCAAATACTAGTGGACAGTCTTTAAACTTTCTAATCAGTTCTTCAAGCTTATTAGTTAAACTTACTAAATCTGAATTCAAAAAGATTCCTACAAATTCATCTCCACCAAATCTTCCTATAATATCGCCCTCTCCAGCCAAAGCATTTAAGCCTTTTGAAAATTCCTTAATTAATTCGTCCCCAGCCAAGTGGCCATAGTTATCATTAACAAGTTTTAAATCATTTAAGTCAAAAACTACAAGGAAAAATTCTTCTATATTCTTATCTTCATTATAAATTTCACTGTGAATTAATTGTTCAAACCACGTTCTGTTACATACATTAGTTAATTTATCATATCTAGATAAATATAAAGTTCTCTCATGAAGTTTATGATTAGTAATTGCAACCGAAACTTGATTTCTCATGTATTCCATTAATTCCAAATCACCTTCATTAAAACAATTATTGTAGATACTATCAATATTCAAAAATCCATATAATTCACTATCTATAATAATAGGTGAACTAATAATAGACTTTATTTTCATTCCCTCTGCCGTATCTAGCATTTTTATATTTTCTATTTTATGAATATCATTGAAAATAGTTGTTGTATCTACATTATTTCTCTGATTAGCCCATGCAAAGTGCTCTTCGTACTTTAATTCAAATGTTTTAATATCCTCTAAGTTATAGCCTTTAGCCACAGCTATTTTTAAACTTTTGTCTTTATCTAAAAGCAGCACCGATCCACAACTTCTGCTATCTATACAATTAATGACTTCGTCCAATATTAATTGCAGTAAATTATTAATATTAGATATCTCGTTAATCGAGTACCCTATTTTTAGCATTGATTCTTTTAATTTTAATAATTTACTTATCTTTTCTTTGCTCTTTTTTTGTTCAGTAGTGTCTATTATAACGCCAACTAATCCTTTAACATTATCATCTTCATTTACAACAACTGATTTATTAAAGATTACATCATGATATGTGCCATCTTTATGTGTAAGCCTTTCTTCATAGGCTTGGGATTGCTTTTGACTCATTATATTCTTATCTGAATTACTATAAACTTCAGCTAGTTCCTTTTCGAAAATATTATAAACGGTACTTCCCAAAAATTCTTCTTTACTCATTCCTAAAAATTCTGTAAATGCTGCATTGCAATGATTATATACTCCAAATTCATCCTTAGAATATATAGGATTAGGAATAGCATCAATAAGTGTTTGAAGAAATTTCGCATTATCATATACTTTTTTTCTTTGCACTTCAATCTCAGTAATATCTGTTAAAATTAGTATTTTACCAACTATCTTACCATTATTCTCAGATATATTATTAATATTTATCTTATAATATTTTAGCTGTTCTTCATAACTTATACTCATCAAGCTTTCATTGCTGGAACCATTCTTTATAACATTTAATAATGTTTTATATTTCCTACATACTTCATCAATCTTATGCTCTCCTTTACCTATGTCTCTTAACTCTAAAATAATATTTTTTGCTGAATCATTAAAATTTACTATATTATTTTCGGAATCCAATATTATGACACCTTCTAGCATACTGGAAAATACCTTGTTTAACGCTATTGGGGTAAGCTCCAAAAATTTAAATTTTAATATAGCAAAACTATAAATTATTCCCGAAAAAGAAAGCGTAAATGGAGACAAATCAAGAGTAAATGGTAACAGCTTCAATATATAAATGATATTCGCCCCCCATGGAATTACCCATGCAACTATTATAAGTAAAATTTGTTTTCTAATAATTGCAGCTGATTTTAAATATGCTGCTACCAAAAACACTAACCCTGCAATCATTAGAATGTATGTATAAGCAATATGTATCCAATACCAAGGCCCTTCTATTATCTTTGCTATTGGAAAAACTCCAGTATCATTCATATATAGTTCTTTATAGAATAGATGATGAAAATCATTCGTACAATTCAGAATAAATGTAATTGAAGGTATTATATATAGTAATGCTAAAGTATTCTTTTTAAATTTATCTTTATATCCTGTAAAGTTAAGTGCAAGCATTAACCAAAACACAGCTATAAATGGAATACCTAAGTATTCTATTTTTATCCAGAATTCTACTCCTTCGATGCTTGTACATAATATTTCAAATCCATATCCTAATGCATAAATTGATACAGGAATCAAAGACATTGAAACATATGATTTATCTCTTTTCCATGAAGAATATCCTATATAAATTAATGTTAGCGCAGATAATAATAGTATCAAGCAAAAAAAAATGTTTAGCTTCAAAAACATCACCTCATACACTCCATTATACTAAATATATCTTGTAATATTCTACAATTTTATATTTAAAATAAAACATAATGCCATATAATTCTAAAATTATGGCATATATGTCATTATAAACGTGTTACTAAATTGACACTGGATTATTATGTCTCCTAAAATAATCCAGTCTCAGAATTTCATAAATTCATTAACGACTTTGAATCTTATACTAATTAAGACTTTTGTGATTATAAGTTTAATTATAAAACACATTAAATATAAATCTAATGTTATATATATTTAAGAATGGTATCAGTATAAAAAATACTTATTTTTATATTTCTTGTAATATTAAACTAAAGTTATAAAACACAAATATCCAATCTCTAAAATATCATCTCCAAAACCATCCCTAATGAATTCTATCATAGCATCAGTATTATTACCTATTATTCTTGAAAAAGCTACAGTGTAATTCTTTATGTCTTCCTCATCTATTTTATTTTCCATGCAATATTTTAAGAATAAGGAATACCTTAACAATAAATACTCTAATATAATCATTTGGAATGAAATAATCATCTCTTCTATATCATCACTGATACAATTGCTAAAAATTTTAGATATAATGCAATTTTCAACAAAGTCGCTATATTGCTCGAACAAACTTTTATAATCATTCCATTTAGATGAAAGTTTTTTAATTTTAGCATTTTCCGCGAAATTAGCAATATCTTTTAAAAGAATATTAAAAATAGAAACTTCCTTATAATTCTCTATGATATCTAAAAATAGATTATTGACTTCCTCAACTGAGTCATTTGTGTTTATCTTTATTCCCTTATACATGTCAATAAGCTCTTTTACATAATTACTATTCTCATACTTTTCTAATTCTTTTAATAAGGCATGTTCTCCAAGATTCTCTTTTTCTAAAATAGTAGATAGCATTTGAAAGCTAATAATAAGCTTATTTTCTAGCAAGAAATTTTCTTGCTGCATTATGTTTATGATGGTTTCTCTAACTTTAATTTCTAACGCATTACTTTCTAAATTATTATGACTTTCTGAAGTCATATTTATTTTGCCAGTCTCACTACCTATAAGCTCTAATACTTCTGGACAGGAACATGATAATGAAAGCTCTCTTCTATCCTCAAAAATATTCTCTATTCTAGGAAACATTTGGCATGTTAAAGATAAATAATTTTCCCCATGATCTTTTACTATATTGCATAATCCATGGCTGTCTAAAAGCGGACATGCTTCATTTGTTTTCTTATTTATAAAATGCTCATCTTTACCTTCATATCTTTTTATTTTTATATTATTTAGGATATTATTAGATTTGTCATTTTTCCAATTATCATATGTATTGTCATCTACACTAATATCCCATCCTTCACAACATGTGAATTTACACTTATCAGCTGTGCACTTAAACTTATCATAGTTTGAAATTTTTAAGGTATCTATTTTATTCATATATATCTCCAGTTTTTTATAATATTAACTTAACATTAACCATTATAGTTTAATTCTTTATCCTTAGTATACTGTTTATATAAAATATTCACATTTATTTCTCACTTTAAACTATTTCCCTTAAATATAACGCTTTTATAAATACGATGATCTTACTTTACCCTGAAATAAAACTCTAAAAATATAATATAAAAAATCCCCTTCACTATTATATCCTCATGTATAATAGTGAAGAGGTTAATTTTTTAATAATTATTGTTCCATTAACTACTGACAAAGTACATTTCATACTAATTTCCTGAATTTGCAGTTGCTCCACCTGGAGATGGCTTTGTATCTACATTTTTAGTAGTTCCATCTGTAGAAGTTTTCTGATCTGTATTCCCATTTGTTCCACTTGTTGATGCCTTTGCATCCGTATTTTCACTTGATGTTCCTGATGGCGACTTTAAGTTTGTGCTTCCATTTGTTCCACCACTTGTTGATACTTTTGTATCTATATTATTTGGGCTATTTGCATCTGTTGATGTTTTTATATCTGAATTTCCCGATGCTCCACCTGCTTGTGTCTTTGCATCTGGTGTTCCAGTATCTCCATTTTGTGATGTTTTTGCGCCTGAATCTTTATTTGCTTCATTACCTGAAACTTTTACTGGAGAATTTTTACTTTTTCCATTTGTCGGCGTTTTTTCATTTGCATTTTTAGTCTGTTCGCCTTCTGACTGCGATTCACTCGTTGATTGCTTCTGAACTTCAGTTTTTTCATCTGAAGTTTTTGCATTAGTGGACATCTCCTGAAAATATAATGCGCCTAATCCTCCAATGCTTATAATCAAAATGAGCGATATAATTGCTATTAGCGCCTTTCTATTGTTATATGAGTTTTTATCTCTACCAAATCTCGTACTATTTTCTTTACCACCTATTTTCTTAGCAGTTTGTCCTTTATTTACTGTAGATCTGCGCCCTCTATTAGAAGTTGAAGCTTTATCATCCTTCGTTATATTACAAAGTAAATTCTTTATATTTTTAGGCATGTTAAGTAATGAGGATATTATTCCTCCTTGCTCAATTGATTGTATCTCTTTAAAATTTTCAGGTGATCTAATTGTTACAACAGGCTTTTTATATTCTCCATACTTACTTTCCACATACAATGTAGCTGAAAATTCATCATCTTTACTTAAGAAAGGTATATATACATCTAAAATGTTATCTTCTATTGAAGAATCAAATTTCAAACCTTTCGTTATTTGAGCATCTCCAATTTTCAAATCATTTTGTAACCCTTGTATATTTAAGGTTAACTTATGAATTGTTTTATTTGATATGTTTCTTACCGTAAGAACATATGCACATATTTTTTTGTTGTTTAATTCTAGTGGTACACCTTCTCCTATATTGCATAATATTTTAGGAGCCAGATTTTTATAATACTCTAACAGTAATCCAGATATAAATGATATTATTATAGTTATAATTGCAGTTTCGATAACACTTATCATAGTAATTTTCGCTTCCTTGTTTTTAAAAATTGTGTAACTAAATTATAGAGTAGAGGGATATTCATGTCAAACTTGAAAATTAATTATAATTTCTCCAATAATTCATATATAGCAGTACAGATTAATCTATAAATCCATTTAAATTACTATTCATAAATATTCTACATATGCTATATTTATGTTTATTATTGACTTTTTGTTATTATTAATAAAGTGCTTTTACTTTTATTTATCTTCTCTAATATCTATGCTATTTGTTTTAGTAGTTCGTTTTCAAAATTACTGTTTGTAAAAAAAGATATTGCAATAAAAACTCTACTGCAATATCTTTTGATATATACTATTTTGCAAAAAGTATTAATTCTTAATTCTTACAAAATAAAGGAAAACTGCTATATTTATTTTGTAAAAGCCTAACAATTGGTACACCAACTATTGTAACAACAACAAACTCGCCAATTGCAACTTCCCCAATTGATAGTACAAGTGGAAATTGATAAATATAGTTAAGCATCCATCCAATTATTACTCCATTAAAAATAGTAGGCCAAAGCGATGCTATTATTAATGATGTTTTCTTATTCTTTACAAACTTTTTCGTAATTGAGACAGCATAAACACTAATAAATGTTGCTACAGTACCAAATATTATATCTGCTAAACCATTAGGTCCAAGAATATTTGCAATAAAACATCCAAGAGTAAGACCTACAATATAAAACGGATCAAAAAATGCTAATAGTACCATTATCTCTGAGACTCTAAATTGTATAGGACCATAGCTTATTGGTGCCAGAACAAGTGTTATAACTGCGTAAAGTGCGGCTATGATAGCTGTTTTAACTAGCCTTTTCACTGTATTATTATTATTCATATAAACTCCTCCATTTTACTAATGATATTTTTAAAGGTAACCTGCTTAATCAACCTTCCCCATAATTTCCGTACTCTCAAAGAACAAAATCTCCACAAATTTTGCTTCAATATAGATTCCTAGAAAATAAAAAAATCGCAGGAAAAATCCTACGATAAATATACTCAACAAAAATAAAAGATTCCATTAACACAAATTAATTTAATCTTTATTATTATCAATTATTTAACCGTAGTTTTATTTTAAGTCAGGAGGCTTTCGAACTGACTATATGTTATTTTTTACTCTTATGATTATATCAAATAGATGAACTCACCACAAGCTATGCATTAGCTTTCCACTATATATTCTATATTAATTTATTAGATTTATTCTAAGTAAATTAATATGAACTTTCAACAAAATCTATATTTTATATTTCTATGATTTTAATAAGAAACATAATATGTCCGACTAAAGTATCAATAATTTCTTCATCATTAGAATTTTCTTAATTAAATTAACGTCAATATTAACTTTTAGTTATGCCATTAAAAGCGCAAGTGACCATATTCCTTATAAAATTCTCATCTACTATATCACCTGTTATTAATAATCTATAAAATAATGGACCAAAAACTAAATCCATAACTAATTCTATATCTAAATCCTCTTTTAGTTCTCCCCTCGAAATACCACGTTCTAGAATATATCTTGAATCAAGTCTACGAGGCTTAAAATATACTGTTCGGTATGTTTCAGCTAATTTTTGATCAGATTGTCCTTCTGCTATTATCTCATTAATTACCTTCCCCTCGCGACTAGTTAGAAAATTTGCTAAGTTATTTACTTGAATTATTATATCATCCATAGTTGATCCTGTATCCGGAACTGGGAGTCTCACAACAGCTGCGTCAAAAAAAGCATCCATAACAACAGCTGCCTTATTGGACCACCATTTATAAATAGTAGCTTTACTAACTCCAGCTTTCTCAGCAATCTTTTCAATTGTAACAGATCCAAAACCACTTTCAAGCAATAAATCATAGGCAGCGGAAAGAATTGCATTTTTAGTTTTCTCGCTACGAGGGCGTCCTAACTTTTTCTCCATATGTAGTTACCTCCATTGTAATTAACTTATAGCCTATACTTAGTAAACTATACGTCTATTATACTATATATATTATACTTATCAATTCTAATTTATCTCTTTTAAACATTTGACTTAATTGTTAGTGATATTATACCTCTTATGCCTTTTTAATAGACTTAAAAATAATTTTTTTATTTCTTCAAAAAACTATTTACAATACTGAACGTTTAGTATAATATATATTTATAAACTAAACGTTCAGTTTTATCAAATGCCTTATTATTTTATTAAGAATTTTTAAGATATATGGCGGGAATAATATTTATTAATATTCAATTAAAAACAAATAAGTAATAGATTTTATAAATTTCATCAAATTATATGTATTATGAGGAGGAAAAATAAATGAAAGTTGTAGCATTTAACGGAAGTCCAAATAAAGAAGGTAATACTTATCATGGAATAAAATTAGTTACTGATGAACTAGAAAAGGAAGGAATAGAAACAGAAATAATTCATGTGGGGAACAAGTCTATAAGAGGTTGCATTGCTTGCGGATATTGCACAAAAAATAAAAATGGTAAATGTGCCATTGCTACCGATCCAGTTAACGAGTGGATTGAAAAAATGAAAGATGCTGATGGCATAATCTTAGGGTCACCAGTACACTATTCAGCAATTGCCGGAACAATGAAATCATTTTTAGATAGGGCTTTTCGTGTAGCCGAAGCTACTGATAGTATGTTAAGACTTAAAGTAGGCATTGCAGTAGTCGCAGTAAGACGTGCAGGTGGAATTCCAACCTTCGATCAATTGAACAATTATATTAATCATTCTGAAATGATTATTCCTACTTCAAACTATTGGAATGTAATTAACGGAAGAGCCCCAGGTGAAGTAATGCAAGATGAAGAAGGACAACAAATTATGAGAATCCTAGGCAAGAACATGGCCTGGCTTATGAAGCTTATCGAAAATGGTCAAGGAATTATAAAAACTCCTGAAAGAGAAGAAAAGATTTTTACTAATTTTATTCGATAAACTTTTATCGAATCTACCCCTCATATAATTGTAGCATTGATATTTATAAGAAATTTTTATTACTTGTAAATTAGACCTTTGCTCAATTATATGTATTATATAATTTTAAGGAAGTGATTTATAAATGTATCAATCAACTAATGCTGTATTAAAAACAAATTCATCAATAGATAATACCAATACTAGACCTATATTAACTAAATTACTAATCTTAGTTATGTCAATAGCTTGTGGACTTACAGTAGCAAATCTATATTACATTCAACCGCTTTTAGGAGACATAGCAAAAACTTTTCATGTTGACCAATTAAGTATAGGTTTTGCAGCTACGCTCACACAAATAGGTTATGCAATCGGAATGATATTTATATTGCCTTTAGGAGATATAAAAGAAAAGAGAAACTTAATAGTAATAATGCTTTTATTCTCAGTAATTTCACTTATGAGTATGTTTTTCTCTTCAAATATATATATTCTTACGATCTCTTCTTTTGCCGTTGGGTTTACTTCTATAATCCCTCAACTTATTATTCCTTTGGCAGCACAGCTCTCAAATCCGCAACAAAGAGGACAAACTATTGGCACAATAATGAGCGGTTTATTAATTGGAATATTACTTTCTCGTACAGTTAGTGGCATATTAGGAAGCTACCTTGGCTGGAGAATAGTTTATCTTATTGCAGCAATTATGATGTTTGCTCTCATGCTTATTCTTAGAAAATTAATACCATTATGCAACCCTATTTCCGACATTAAATATTCTGAGTTATTAAAATCGATGATACACTTAATAAAAACAGAACCGACCTTAAGAGAATCCTCTCTTAATGGTGCATTAATGTTTTCAGCTTTCAGTGCCTTTTGGACCTCCCTTATATTTTTACTTGAAAGTTCTCATTACAATATGGGAGCTGAAGCAGCTGGCTTACTTGGGTTAGTAGGTGTTAGCGGTGCTCTTGCCGCTCCACTGGTTGGAAAAGTAGCTGATAAAAGAGGTTCAAGATTTGCTATAGGCATATGTATAGTCGTGGTTATAGTTTCCTATTTATTATTTTTCCTATTCGGATTCAAAATTTGGGGATTAGTTTTAGGAGTAATTCTTCTAGATTTAGGAGTACAATCTTGTAATGTATCTAATCAGGCAAGAGTACATTCTTTAAATGAAGAAACACGTAATAGACTTAATACTATTTATATGGTTAGCTTTTTTCTTGGTGGGGCGTTTGGATCGTTTTTAGGTTCCTATAGCTATTCTCACTTTGGATGGTATGGGGTATGTACTTTTGGTATAATAACTCAAATCCTTGCGCTTATTATACACAATATTAGCAAAAAAGCATAAAGTTCTATTTTGCATATTTAAATTTTATTGATTAGAATTTTCCTTTTATTCACCTGAGAAATAATCCTGCATTAATATATATGTTGCAGTTCACAATGCATATTTATCAATTCACAATTACAGATAAAATTCTTGCAATGCTTTTAGAATTAGGATGAAGAATTATTTATCGAATATATATATTAATATTATGTGATAACTTATAAAATGACTTACCTTTATATGGTGAGTCCTACTTTTTAATAATAACATTGTCCGCTGCATTTGCCATCAAGTAACTTATTTTTTATATATTCTTCATAAGTTTCACTTATTTCAGTATTATCTAATATAACTATGGCCTTTTTTAGACTTTTTATATCTTTTTCCATATTCTCAATAGAATTTCCTCTTCCTACTACCTTTAAATGAGTAATGCCAGCTTTCTTTAACTTTTTTAGAGAACATAATCCACATCCAGTTTCTCCAATGAAATATGAAACTTCCATTCCCTCTTCGCTTTCACTTCCATATTCATTTTCTGGATCAGATTGATTTTCTATATAAAGTTCTTCCTTATCCTTGTCATCTATGTCTTTGTAATAAGACTCAATTCTCTTATCAACTTCGCAAAAACTACTCTCATTTTTATCTATTCTTAATAGTTCATATGGAACTTTACACAAATGTATCATTTCATCACAATGTAGGGAGCTGCAAAAAGCACCAGTATAATGGCATCTTTCATTTAAAATAAATGCTTCATATTCAAGATTTTCTACTTCGTTGCTTCTTATACATGATTTCATATCTTCGATTGTATTTTTCCTATGAAATATGTATCGTGATATATTTAGTTTATTGAAAAACCCCATAGAAAGCCGGTTTAGCTCAGCGCATTCTCCACTTAAATGTATTGAGCACTTTATATTCCTTTCCTTTAAATATAATATAAGCGCAATATCTGCTACAATAAAATCATTAAAGCCAATATTTATCAAATCTTTTATTATGTTAGCTATCATTTCATATTGTTCTTCAAGATAGTATAAATAATTAAAAGTTATATTTACTGGTACTTTATAAAAATCAACCATTTTCTTTAGTATTTTCATGTCCTCAAGTGAACTTATTTGAATGTTATAATAAAGTACTTCTCTCCTATTTAAAGGAAATAAACTACCATATTTTTTATTCCATTCATAAGGAACATATCCACAAAACACTTCATCTGCTCCAGCCCTTACTAATTTTATATAATCATCAATACATCCCATTCCTGCTACTATCTTCATTATGTTTTCCTCCTTAATAGATAAACCTATATGTGCGTATGTGAAATAGTTACATATCACCGTTAAACTCTACATAAGTATAAGCTCATATTTCGATATCTATAGAAAATTTAAAACAATTCTATCAATTCCGCTATTTATGTAATACTCTAATTCTTTTGAATTTTTAAGCAAAGTATCATCAAAAGTGAATAGCGAATTATATCTTCCAACCATTTTTAAGTGCTTTGGATAAGAAAATACATAATCGCTACAATACTTTGGGCAGTCAGTAACAAGTTTCTGATTTCCTCTATCCATAGTTGTACACATTGCATATAGTGGACAATATTGAGATGTATTTGTTTGATAGAAAGGAATATGCATACTATGGTGCCCATCTGCAATAGAAATTTTATAACCACAATTTTCATATTCATATCGTTCTATTTTACATTCTCTCAAAAACTTTGTAAAAATTGAACTATTAAGACTGTTTGTTGCTATAAGCTCTTTATTTTCTAAGTACCCTTTCTTGTAAATATATCTTGGATCTTTTTTTCTCTTATTTAATAAAACGCCTAGTGACAGCTTGAAAATATCTATCTTATCTTTAAGCAATTTTAGCATCCCAAAATCATTTACAACAATTTCTATCTTAGTATTATTTTCATTACACCAATTATATACTGCCTCTATTATATCTTTTGTTTTTTCTATATAACACTCTCTCATATATGTAAAACATAATGTTATCTCCAGGCTCTCTTCTTTGGCTTTCTGCATCATGCCTTTTAACAATTTTATTTTTGGAAATAAGTTATGACAAAATTCATTTCCAATATAAATCCTGTTAATATCTTTCTTAAATAACTCATGCCCCCCTATAAAATTTTCATTTAAGTAATCCATCTTAAATGTTTGGATATCATTATCCATAAACTTTTTATATAATATATCATTATCTAAAGAAATAGCTATCTCCACTGAATCAATAATATCTTCATCCCAATGCCCATAATTTACGCCTAACAGCCACTCTTCTTTCTGTTCTAAATAATCCTTATGAAACTCCTCATCTAGCTTTGCCGGATAATTAACCATTTCCTTTGAAAATTCATTGCCATCACCAAAAGCTTTTAACATAATATACTTTGAATACTTTTTAAAAGCACTTCTTACATTATGTGAGTATTTTTGTGATTCAATGCTGAAAATATATATTAAACTAAAATCTTCTTTTCCTTTTTCCACTATATTATAATCTTGTATTATAACTTCTTCATATCTGTTTTCATCAAACTTATGAAATGCAACTTTTATACTGCTTATCTTTTCTATTTCGTCAGCCACACGCACTGTCAATTTTTCAGGAGATATTTTTATTATACGTACTTCTTTATCATCTAATAAACATGTTATGAGTCCTGCTGGCAATAATTCAACTTCTTCTTTTTCCAAAATTATACCTCCTAAACTTTTTCATATATATCTTTAAAAACACTTCATATACCTTATTTTATCTGATCCCACTTAATTCATCAATTTAACTATATATATTTTGCAATTAAGTTTCTACATTATAAATTATACTTGACTTGTACTAGCAGCAATAGCCATGAGATATTATGGTTATCAAAATGAACGTATATAAAACCACACAATTAAGTACGGATACAATAATTTTATATACAAGAAACTAGAATAGATATAGTCTCAAAGCTTTAAAATTTAAGGATATTCTTCTAAAAAACTTTGTCTTTTTCCAAAAGTTCTTCTGCATGTAAAAAAATCACTCACCGCAAAATTGTGGTGAGTGATCTTTGTTTTAGATTATTAATATCTAAGTTCTTAGCATTTCTTCTTGATTCGATTAACTTTCATAATCATGAAATTCATTTAATATTCATTTTAACAATTCAATAACCATTCTCCCATCTCTTTTGCCTCTGACAGAACTTCTGAACGTTCTAATAACTCGTTTATTTCACGTAAACCTCCAGTAATCAGTGTCTTGTATTCTCCAAAACCTAAAACTTTAAGGCTTTTACCAGTTAAATCAAAATAGCTCGTGTATTGTACTATATCGCCTCCCCCAAATGTAGATACAAATAAGACCTTTTTATTTGGAGAAAGATAGCTCGAATAATCTTCTTTCATATAAGCAACAAGTCTATCAACAACAGTTTTCAACTGTGCAGACATCTGATAAATATATATAGGTGTAGCAAAGATAATACCATCAGCATCATCAATATCTTGATATATTAATTGCATATCATCTTTAATGGCACATTTACCTGTTTTTTTACAGGCATTACATCCCTGACAGCAACTTATTTTCATTGTATTTAGGTTATAAGTTTTTATTTGAGTTTCTTTATTATCCATTGATTTGGATACCTCATTAACTAGCGCCATTGTATTTCCAGTTTTGTGCGGACTTCCATTTAATATTATGATTTTTTTCATAGACATAAACCTCTCCAATCTTTCATTGATTCAAAATTATTTTAATTTCTTTTCACATCACAAAAATTACGGCCATTTAGGATTTTGTGTTTTATCTGCAGCTTAATACATTGCCTTGTATTAATACTAACAATTGGTTTATCATAATGATAGATATTATTTTATACTAGTAATATCACTACCACGATAAAGGAAGGCAAAGGTTTATGGATAATCCAAAACAGAGATATAAAGAACTAGGAGATTTTTTGAGAACACGACGAGCAAAGATTTTACCATCACAGGTTGGTTTGCCTGAAGGTACCAGGAGAAGAACAATTGGGCTTAGACGAGAAGAAGTTTCTTTTCTTTCAGGCGTTGGGCTAACTTGGTATACATGGCTTGAACAAGGACGTCCCATAACCATATCTTCACAAGTCATCGAAAGTTTAGCCAGAACTTTGATGCTGGATAAAAAGGAAACTATGCATCTTTACAATCTTGCGAGACTAACACCTCCAACTGAAATAGCTACCTATGATAATACTGTTAATCCAATGCTTAAGCATGTGTTAGATAACATAGAGTTTTCTCCAGCAACTATACTTGATCAACGATACAATGTTATTGCATGGAATAGAGCTTCTGAAAAACTTCTTTATGATTATAATAAACTTGATACTTCTAAACGCAACATGTTAAGAATTATGTTTACTAATGAAGAATATAAAAAAACAATTATTGATTGGGAATCAACAGCACAAAGTATGCTTGCCAGATTTAGAATAGCTTATGGCAAACTTGTTGAAGATCCCTATATCAAGGAGCTTGTAGAAGAACTTAAAAGCGAAAGCAAAGAATTCAATTCATGGTGGACAATGCATAATGTTGAAATGGAAGAGGAAATATTAAAAAGCATTACTCATCCGATTTTAGGTGAATTGAACTTTGAGTATACCAGCTATATGGTTTTATCAGATAGAAATTTAAAGATGACAATTCTTACAGCATTGCCCGGATCAGATACTGAAAAAAAGATAAAACAATTTCTACTGGGTTAAACCAGACGTAGTGTACTCTTGAAGTTAGATTAGTAAGGAATACTAAATGCATATTTTCTACTTAGACTCTTTCAGACACTTCTATATTCATCTTGATATTTCAACTCAATTTTCTGTGCAAATTTACCTTTAATCAACACGAAAGCCCACTGAAATCAATGGGCTTTCTATTACATAAATATAATATGGTTCCAGATAAGCTAAAGAAAGATAGTACTTTATCCACTATATAAAAGTATTTCTATAATATAAACTTATAAATTCTAGCTTCATATGGCTTAAGTTCTATACTCTCAATCGAATCATTTTCATTAACATTATAATTTGAAATTAAAAGTTCTTTAGATTTAAATTCAAATTTTCTTTCAAGTACAAACTCTGTCTCATTTCCTGTAAAGTTACATATAACTAGTAACATTTCATTTTCTAAAGTTCTTGTATATGCAAATATTTCTTTGTTTTCTTCTAACATCAATTCATATTTTCCGTATACAACTACTGGATTGGATTTTCTTATTTTTATTAGTTTTTTATAATAATTGAATATAGAGTTTTCATCTTTTAATTGAGACTCAGCATTTATTTCTTTGTAATTAGGATTTACTTTTAACCAAGGCTGTCCACTTGTAAACCCTGCATTTTGACTATCATCCCATTGCATTGGAGTACGGGCATTATCTCTGCCTTTTGTATATATAGATAGCATTATCTCCTCATGAGTATAACCTTGTTTTTTTCTTTCATTATACATGTTCAAAGTTTCTATATCCTTGTAATCCTCTAATGATTCAAATCTTACATTTGTCATACCAAGCTCTTCACCTTGATATATATATGGAGTCCCCTTCATTCCATGTAATAATGTAGCAAGCATTTTCGCACTTTCTACCCTATATTCTTTGTCATTCCCCCACCTTGAAACTATTCTTGGTACGTCATGATTATTCCAGAATAAACTATTCCAGCCTGTGCCTTCTAGCTCTACTTGCCATCTAGATAACGCCTTCTTTAAATCTAATAATTCTAACGGCTTTAAATCCCATTTTTCCTTACCTGGTTGTTGATCTAATAAAATATGCTCGAATTGAAATATCATGCTAAGTTCACTATCATCTGGATTTGAATATTTCTTAGCTATTTCTGTAGTGCATCCCCAAGTCTCTCCAACTGTTAGTAAATCTTTGCCGCCGAATGTCTTCTTATTCATTTCTCTAATATATTCATGGAGTTTTGGACCATTATGCGTAACTTTTTTATCTGGAATTTTTCCTATAAGTTCAATTACATCCATTCTAAATCCGCCAATACCTTTATCAATCCAGAACTTCATCATTTTATAAATTCTATTGCGCACATCTTCATTTTCCCAGTTCAAATCTGGCTGTTTTTTACTAAATAAATGTAAGTAATACTGCCCTGTAGTTTCATCATATTGCCATGCACTACCGCTAAATGTTGATCTTAAATCATTTGGTTCTTCCCTATTTACTGGATCTCTCCATATATAATAATCTCTATAAGGATTATCTTTTGATTTCTTAGCTTCAATGAACCATTTATGTTCGTCGGAAGTATGGTTTACAACTAAATCCATAAGAATTTTTATTCCTCTTTTATTTCCTTCCTTAATAAGATCATCCATATCTTCCATTGTTCCGAATTCATCCATTATATCTTCATAATCGCTTATATCATATCCATTATCATCGTTTGGTGATTTATATACTGGAGATAACCATATTACGTCTATCCCCAATTCTTTCAAGTAATCTAACTTCTCTATAATTCCTCTTAAATCTCCAATTCCATCTCCATTAGAATCATTAAAACTCCTAGGATATACCTGATAAACTACACTTTCTTTCCACCATTTTTTATCCATAACTTATTCTCCTTTTAATATTACTTATTTTATTTCGTTTAGATGCATTTTTATTATTTAACAGCTCCAGTAACAATACCATTTCTTATCCACTTTTGCGCAAAGATGTATACTATAAACATTGGTAATAATGCTAACAAGTATGACGCAAAAGCCAGATTATAATTTGTAGTAAATTGAGACTGGAATACGTATTGAACTAAAGGCAATGTAGCCATCTCTGGCTTACCTAAGATGATAAGTGGCAACATGAAATCATTCCATGTCCACAAACAAGTAGTAATTGCAACCGTAGCATTAATAGGCTTTAGTAAAGGGAAAATTATTCTCCAAAATACTTGAAATGTAGAAGCACCATCTATTGTTGCTGCTTCTTCAAGTGAAACTGGAATTGATTTAATATAACCTGAATATAAAAATATATTAAAAGGTAGCCCAAATACAACGTATAAACATATTATTCCAATTATATTATCCATGTTTAACATATTTACTTGCTTTACAAGAGGTAGCATAATTATTGGAAATGGTACAAACATAGCACTCAAAAAGTAATAGTACAATGCATTAAAAAACTTTTTCTTTCTATTTCTAGATATGGCATATGAAACCAAAGAATTTGAAAGTATTGTAAGAATTAATACCGAAACTGTTATTGTTAAACTGTTTTTTAGAGCATCAAAGAAATTTGTCATTTCAATGGCTTCAGTAAAATTTTCAAAACGCAATGACTTTGGAAATGATAAAGCACTTGGTACCATATCTTGTGGAGATTTTACAGCTATTAATATTGTTAGATACAATGGAAATATTATAGCCACCAAAGCTCCTGCTATCATAAGCGTAGTTACTATCCAATTGGTTTTGTTTCTCCTCATAGTACTTTTTCCTCCCTCTTTTCAAGCACTCTAAGCTGAAATAATGATATTGCTACAATTACGATGAAGTAAATAACAGCATTTGCGGATTGATATGCAAAACTTCCTTGGTTAAATCCTCCGTTATAAATTACATAAGATATTGATTGAGTAACAGTTCCAGGTCCTCCTCCTGTCATAGCTACAACCTGATCAAATACCATTAAAAATCCTTTCATACATAAAACCATGTTAATTGTGAAAAATGGTGCTATTAATGGAAATGTTATGCTTTTGAATCTTTGCCATGAACCAGCACCATCAATATCACACGCTTCGTAAACATCAGTATCAATTGTCTGAAGTCCAGATAAATATATGATCGTATTAAAGGCTATAGATTGCCATGCTGCTACGAACACTATTCCAAGCCATGCAAGCTTTTCATCACCTAAGATGTTTTTACTAAGCATAGAAATATTCATAGTCTCTCCAATGTTTGGTACAACATGAGCAAATACAAAATTGAATATAAATGCTACTATTAAAGTTCCTAATATGTTAGGAATAAAATATATTGACTTTAAAGTATTTTGAAATTTGATTTTTGAGTTTAAACCTACAGCAATTAAAAGACTTAATATGTTTACTATAATTGTAGTTATAATTGCAAATTTGAAAGTAAAAATGTACGCATGCATAACATTACTATCTTGAAATACTGCAATATAGTTTTTTAATCCAACAAAACTCCAATCACCATATCCTTTTGAATTGGTAAAACTATAAAATACACCTTCTAAAAGAGATGATGTATGAAATATAAAGAATAACAAAACTGCTGGTATAGTCATAATATAAAAAGCTTTTTTCTTCTTCAAAACCTTCAGCCCCCTATTATTTTTTCATTTGACAAATAAATATTATTAGCATATAGCATAGGTTGTCCTAAAATCAGTCTATTTTCATAGAGACATTATTTTTCATGCTTATCAGTAAATATCGCATCCTCAACTATCTTTTAGGACATCCTCATACCTTTTATTTTCTCTATTTATTGTTTGCTATTGGCTTTATCGTATTCAGTATCAAGTTGTTTTAAGAATTCTGCCTTATCTTTTTTACTATAGAACCCTTGAACTAAACTTGCTGCATCAAATGAGCTTGGATAGTAGTGATCAGGGAAAACACCAATTTTTCCATTTTTAAAGCTTTCTTGTACATCTGTTACACTTTGATCATCTTGTGTCACATCTTTAACTGCAGAAAATGCAAATTGATCTTTTATATATTTTTGAGCATTCTCCTTTTCAGTCATAAATTCTATGAATTTTTTTGCTTCATCAGAATGTTTTGACTTACTTGTTATTCCAAATAACACATCTATACCAGATACTATATTATTTTTAGATGAATCATTACTTGCAGGTAATGGGAACATGCCTATATTTATATTAGGATTTGCTTTTTTTATTTCACTAATAGCCCAGTTACCTTGTAAATACATTGCTGATTTACCTTGTGCAAAGGCTGCATTACCATCATTGTATGATACTCCTAAAATATCTTCTTGCCCAAGAGTTCCTATAGTCTCCATCTTGTCCACTATTTCTCCATGTGTAGCTTCAAAAGTTGTTTTTCCTGCTTTTTTATCAGCTAAGAAATTACTAGGCTCCAAGTCACTAGCTATAACATTCCAGAAACACATTCCAGTCCATGCATCTTTAAGTGTCAAATAAAGTGGTAATTGACCTGCATCTTTAATTTTTTTCGATACAGCCATAAATTCATCCCAAGTTTTAGGAATTTGCAATCCTAGCTTTGAAAACATATCTTTATTGTATAAAACGCCATCGGCATTAGTAGCATATGGAACTCCATATATCTTTCCGTTATCATTACTTGCTATGCCATGAAGCATATCTAAATATGGTTTTTGTATGTTTTCAATAATGCCATCATTAGTAAGATCAACAAGAGCATTTGCATCTACTAGTGCACCATAGTTTACATCAGCACCTAAAGCTACCAAATCAGGCATATCATTTTTAGCAAGTCTTGTTTTTAAAACAGTACCAGCATTTGCAGGTGAATTAATTGAAATTTCAATATCAGGATTCTTTTCTTGAAATTCATTTGCTAATGATTGTAATATTGTTTTATTTTCTGCCTTAGTTGAAAATAACTCCAATTTTACTTTTCCATTTTCTGTGCTACCTCCCTTAGAACCACATCCTGCTAATAATGAAGTTCCAATTACTGCACTAATAGTAATTGACATTAGTAATTTTAATTTTTTATTCATTTCTCTTCCCCCTACTTTGTAATTTCAGTATACGATTACGTAGATTTAATATTATATTAACTATACTATTTTAGGCACATCAGCCTTAAGAAGTACATTTTAATATCTTTTTTTGTTTGTTAATACTTAATCGTTTACGTAAACTATAAAAATTTACGTAATATTTTTCTCAAATCTTATATGAAATTATATTACAAAGTTTTAAACTTAGAATTGTATATAGAAACTTGTAATATAGCTTCATATCATTTTATAAATAATCATTGAATATCTTATATTCCTATAATAATTTATATATTACTATTAACTTTCTACATTTAAATCATAACTGAGTATTTAATATCTTATATCTTTAAATGTAGATTTATTAGTGCAGTCTATATATCTTTAATTTTTTTAACTGTCTCTCTTTCTATAATTTCAAATGGCATTATTATGCTTTCAACTTTTTCGTTGTATGATATTCTTTTTATTAACATTTCAACAGACTTTTTCCCCATATCATATAAAGGTTGCGCTACTGTTGTTAAAGGTGGATATGACATCTCAGCTATATTTGTGTTATCATAACCTACTATAGATAGATCATCTGGTACTTTTAAACCATTCTTATGTGCTACTGATAATGCTCCAACAGCACAATCATCAGATGCCGCAAAAACAGCTGTAAATTTCTCACCTGTCTCTAGAAGTTCATTCATTCCTTCAACACCATCTATAAATCCAAACCCTTTTTCTTTAATAAGATTTTTCTTTATGGATATGTTATTATCTCTTAATGCTTGCAAAAATCCATTTAAACGTGGCACTCCTGCTATAGGGTCTTCAGTCGGTCCAGATATAATTGCTATCTCTTTATGGCCATTTTCAATTAAATATGATGTTGCTGAATAAGCAGCTTGATAATCATCAACCTTAACATAAGGTAATGAATACTTGTACGATAATCCTGAAACAAGAACTGTTGGAATATGTGAGTCTATTATTCTTTTGCATAAAGTATCATCTGGAGGTATGCTGCAAACAATTAATCCATCTACCTGTCTTTCAGATAATACCTGAAGATATTCTGACATTCGCTCCCACTTATCTCCACCATTACAGATTATAACGCTGTAATTATTGCGTTGCGCAAAATCTTCTATTCCATTTAAAATTTCTACATAATATGTAGTGCTTATCTTAGGACGTAACACTCCAATAGTTCGTGTTTCTTTAACCTTGAGATTTCTCGCAATTGCATTTCTTTGATAACCAAGTTCATCCATAGCTTCAATTACTTTTTTTCTAGTCTCTTCTGAATAACCATCTAGATTATTTATTATCCTAGAAACTGTGGCAACAGAAACATTGGATTTCTTAGCGACATCTTTAATTGTGGGTCTTTTAATATTACTATTCATAACATATTCCTCTTTTTCAGTAAACGTTTAAGTAATTAAATCTTATCATAATTGGATTTAATTGTCTATATCTTCGTATAATATTTTTTTATATTTTTAATTTCTATATAAAATTAGCTATGTTTATATTATACGTTTACTCAAATATGAACGCTTAAATCTTCTTACAAAATATGGCTGTAAACTTCACTTAATATCTTGCAGAGCTATCCATTCAACACTATACTATATTATGTGAAGTATTTTTGGCATGTGCTAAAGCGCATTCAAAATAGCAGTCAATAGCAAGTCTATTTTATATATAGGGTCCAGACTCTTAAAATACAACATCTATAAGAAATTACGCGTTTCTTAAGAGAATGTTTTAGAGGCCAAGTATAAAATATTCACGGCAAATTTGGACATGTTATTTCATGTATCTAATAAAAACTCGGCGAAATGAGAGGGAGATTTATGAACAAAAAAGATATATTAGAATTAAAAAGACGTTTAAAAAAAGATGACTGTACATTTACTAAAATGTGTGGTTGTTATGTAGATGGTCAAAAAGATATTGTATTAAAATTTAAAGAAACTTTTTTAAATCTAAGAGAGGAAGAATTCTTTAAATATTTAGAAATCGCCAAGAAAACACTATCTGGAACAGTTGGAAATAACATTCTTGAACTTAACTTTCCTCTTGATGAAGAAGGCATAGGTGGCAGACAGCTTTCCTTAATGGAGCTAAAAAAAAGTAAATTAAAAGATGATTCTATGCTCGATAGCTTTTATAAAATGATTATAAATAGTTATGAATATACTGGTAACTTTCTAATACTCGTTTTTCACGATGCCTATGATGTTATGACAAAAACTACGGATAACTCAAAATTAGATGAATCTGAAGAGGTATATGAATATATATTATGTGCAATCTGTCCAGTATCACTTTCAAAACCAGCTCTTGGATATCTTGAAGATGAAAATCGAATTGGAGCTCGTATTAGAGATTGGGTAGTTGGTCCACCAGACCTTGGATTTGTATTTCCAGCATTTATAGATCGTAGTACTGATATTCATTCTATTATGTATTACACAAAAGATGCAAAAGATCCTCATCCCGAATTTATGGAGGAAGCTTTAGGTTGTAGTTCAAAACAAACAGCTACTGAGCAAAAAGAAACATTCCAAAATATAATTCGTAAAGCTGTTGGAAGTGATGATGAAAAATCAGAGCATTTATTTATGGAAATTCAAGAAACTCTCAATACTATAGTAGATGATCATACTACTGTTAACGGCAAAAATGCTGAGCCTATAGTTTTGAGTAATGATAATATTCAAGATATTTTAATCGAAAGTGGAGTTCCTGAAGAGATCACTGCAAAGATTGAAAAATCATATACAGAAGCATTTGGAGATACTCCGCCTGTAGCAGAAAATTTAATTGATAAAAAAGCACTTGCAGCAAATGAACAAAGAAAAAAGGAAGAAAAACTTGAAAAGAAAGTACGCATATTAGAAGAAAGACTTGAAAAGACAAAACTGGATGCTTTAGCAGATTCAGAGAAAGAAGCTGCTTTAGAATCAGAAACTGAATCAGCTTTGAATAAGATCTTAGAGTCAGAGCCTAATTCTGCTTTAAAGACAGAATCTGATACCATCTTAGAAGTGGCTTCTGACTCTAATTTAGATGAAAATCTTGATTCAGAAACAGCATCTGATGCAAATAATACTGAAAACACTGAAATAGAAACTGAGATTAGCGATGCTCCAAATTATGATATTGTACTTAATGTAAAACCTCAAAAAGTATCTCAAATAAAATCACAAATAATAGACGGAAAGAAATGTATTATAATTCCTATAGATGATGATGAACAAGCTAAAGTAAATGGCGTTAATGCTTTGCTTTAACTTACTGCAAATAATACTTTTCTCATTTAAATAGCCATAAAGATCCTGATTAAGGGTCTTTATGGCTATTATAATCTATATATAATTCAGTAATGAGTTTATATTTAAAATTCGGGAAGTTATATACCTGATTAAACCTAAAATATAGAGGCTTGATTCTAATACATATAATATGATTCAATATTCATTACTTTATATACATTCCACCAGGAGTTTCTGATAAATTAACTATGATATTTTTCTTTTGAGTATACGCTTCTAATATAACTTTGTGAGTTTCCCTGCCTATACCAGATTCTTTGTATCCACCAAATGTTGCACCTGCTGGGAAAGTATTATAAGTGTTAACCCATATACGTCCAGTCCTTATTTCTTTAGCAACTCTTATAGCACGATTTAAGTTAGTAGTAAATACTCCACCACCTAAACCATATTCACTATCATTTGCCATAGCAATGACTTCTTCTTCTGTCTTAAATTTAATTACAACTCCAACTGGCCCAAATATTTCTTCTCTAGCTATTCTCATATCATTAGTGACATCTGTAAGTAAAGTAGGTTTCATAAAGTATCCATTCTTAGCATCACCCTCGATGAATCTTTCCCCTCCTGTCGCTACTTTTGCTCCTTCTTGTTTGCCTATTTCTATATATTTAAGAATTTTTTTAAGTTGAGATTCACTAACTTGCGCTCCCATTTGAGTATTAGGATCTAATGGGTTTCCAACTTTAACTTTTTCAAAAGCAGTAATTGCTTTTTCCATAAATTCATCATAAAAATCTTCTTGTACAAATATTCTAGAACCTGCAGAACAAACTTGTCCTTGGTTAAATAAAATTCCCAATTGAATACCTTCTAATGCAATGTTCATATTTGCATCACTAAAGAAAATATTAGCTGACTTTCCTCCAAGCTCTAAAGTTGCAGGAATAATACGTTTAGCCGCAGCAAGTCCAATTTGTCTTCCAACTTCTGTAGATCCTGTAAATGCTAATTTATCAAGTCCTTCATGATTTTGCAGATATTCACCGCTCTTTGATCCTTTTCCTGTAATAACATTAATTACACCACTAGGAACAATATTTTGTATTAGTTTCATAAGCTCTAATACGCTCAATGAAGTAGTACTTGATGGTTTAAATACTGAAACATCCCCAGCTGCTAACACTGGAGCTAACTTCCAAGCCGCCATTAAGAATGGAAAATTCCAAGGAACTATTTGCCCTACAACACCAATTGGCTCACTTAATATTAAATTTAAAGTATTTTCATCTATCATTGTTGCAGAACCCTCATCAGCACGAATAACACCTGCAAAATATCTAAAGTGATCTGCTGCTAATGGAATATCTGCTCCTGTTGTCTCTCTAATTGGTTTTCCATTATCTAAAGTTTCTACTGTAGCTAAGTATTCTGCGTTTTCTTCAATAATATCAGCAATTTTATTTAATATATTTGCTCTTTCTACAACAGTAGTTTTGCCCCATGTAGCAAAGGCTTGTCTTGCAGAATTAACAGCATCATCTACATCTTTTTCTGTAGCATCTGCAATCTCAGCTAAAAATTCCCCATTAGCTGGATTATAAGTCTTTATTGTAGCTCCATCTGAAGCATCTCTCCATTCTCCATTAATAAATAATCTATATCTATTTTCTAATTTAACATTCATAATAAACACCTTTTTTCCTCATATAATCGATCTTTTATAATTTTATTATAGCACTAAATTAATTGTATTCAATATAAAATAATTATTTAACAATAATAATTATCCATATAATTATTGGTAAATATTGAAATCACATGGTGTTCCTATATAATATTATAAAATTTTTTTATTTAAAGACAAAAAAGTATAATATAAAACAAACACTTTGTTAAGAATTTATTTTATATTATACCTTTCATATTTGAAAAAGGTGCTATATTTATTTCTTATTAATAATTAAAATTTAACTCTCTTTTCCTATTCCTTTATTAAAATGTCTAGTGTATGTGCACTTGCTCCAAGCAACTCTGGTCTTTCACATGTAGAAAAATGATAGTTAATAAAAAGCTTAAATGTCTCTTCATCCATAGCATTTAAAACAGATCTCATGTAATTCGCTGGCCCATCTGCTGAAATTAATTTTATCCTTTTTAGTCTTACTTCTTCATTTAACTTATTGATATCTTCAATCCTTACATAATCATATAAATCTTTTGGTTCAGATATAACATGAAAATCATCAGTAAGCTTTCCATTTTCAATAGATGAACGAATATTATTTTCCTTAAAACCATATGTTATTACGCTATACTCATTCATGCAATAAGCTACTAATATAACTCCTCCAATTTTTGTTACTCTCTTCGCCTCTTGTAGGGCTTTTACTTTATCCTGAAAATTATATAAGTGATACATCGGTCCAAATACCAATGTTATATCAAATGTATTTTCTTCAAATCTTGATAAATCTAATGCTGTCCCTTGATATGCTTTTACTGAACTTCCTTTTGATTTTAAAATACCTAGATTATGCTTTACAAGCTCAATTGCTGTAACATCATACCCCTCGTTTGCTAGCTCCACAGAGTATCTTCCTGTTCCAGCACCAACATCTAAAATTTTGGAACCATTATTCTTTTCTAGATACTCATGAATATATTTCATAGAAGTTAAAAACTCAACTTGTGCATATTTTCTAGTTAATCTTTTATCTTCACAAAATTTATTATAGTATTTCTCTAATTCCATTGTCATCTCTTTACGTTCCTCACCTATCATTTATTAGAAATTATTAAATATAAATATTAATTTCTTTCCTGATTTCTAACAACTATTATACTATATATTGCAACTATTAAAAATATAGATTTATTCTTTAAATATCTATGAATAAAAGTAACCCACAAGAATCTAATTTCGAGATTCTTGTGGGGTTATAATGAAATAGAAACACTCTTTTTACAAACACACAACCATTAGAAATCTAATTAGTAGTGAAATTACTAATTATGCCATATGAATTCTTTATTTAATATTCTCATTAGAAACTATTATGGTTTTAGGTTCTAGATGTTCTTGAAGTCCGTATATGCCGCATTCTCTACCAATTCCAGATTGTTTAAATCCACCAAATGGTGCTTTCATCTCAAGCATAACATCATTTATATAAATTGTTCCTGCAGCGATTTGAGAAGCAATTTGATTCGCCTTTTCTATGTTAGAAGAACTTATATATGCCCCTAAACCATATACTGTGTCATTTGCAATTTCTACGGCTTCTTCTTCGGTTCTATAAGTTAAAATAGATAAAACTGGGCCGAATATTTCTTCTCTAGCAATAGTCATATCTCGAGTTACATTTGCAAAAACCGTTGGCTTTACAAAATTGCCATTCTCCAATCCCTCTGGATGCCCTTCTCCTCCAACTACCAGTTCAGCACCTTCTTCTATACCAATCTTAATGTATCGTTGAACATTATTATAGTGATTTTCGTTTATCATAGGCCCTATAAACGTATCCTCTTCCCATGGATATCCTACCTTGGTATTTTCAACAGCTTTTTTAATAAGTTCTTTAACTTCACTAAGACGGTGTTCTGGAACCAATAGTCGGCTTCCAGCAATGCACATTTGTCCATTATTTCCGAAGCAACTCATAATTGCACGTGGAATAGCTTTTGTGAAATCAGCGTTATCAAGAATTATAGATATCCAAACTTAGAAATACACTTATGCATAGCATAGCTATTTTTACACAAACTAGTACTAGTTAATT
>NZ_JAKGTE010000044.1:0-40466 GCF_022324665.1 Clostridium sp. YIM B02500
ATAGTTGGTGATCTTACTAAGGTAGTACCAGAATTAATAGCTCAAGTTAAAGAAATAAAGAGCGCTGAATAATTATTCGGTTAATTTAGATATGTTTTTGTTAGATTGTACTATTGAAAGTTAATAATGTAACATTAAAGATAATTAATTAACAATATTATTCAATAAGTGACAATTAGATAATTATGAAGTTAATCCTTAGTTAAAATATATATTTTAGCTAAGGATATCTATAATGAAAAGATTTAGAGGAGGAATAATTTATGAAAAAGATTTTTGTACTTGGAGCAGGAACAATGGGTGCTGGTATCGTTCAAGCATTCGCTCAAAAAGGTTGTGAAGTAATTGTAAGAGACATAAAGGAAGAATTTGTTGACAGAGGAATAGCTGGAATCACTAAAGGATTAGAAAAGCAAGTTGCTAAAGGAAAAATGTCTGAAGAAGATAAAGAAGCTATACTTTCAAGAATTTCAGGAACAACTGATATGAAATTAGCTGCTGACTGTGATTTAGTAGTTGAAGCTGCAATCGAAAACATGAAAATTAAGAAGGAAATCTTCGCTGAATTAGATGGAATTTGTAAGCCAGAAGCGATTTTAGCTTCAAACACTTCATCTTTATCAATTACTGAAGTTGCTTCGGCTACAAAGAGACCTGATAAAGTTATCGGAATGCATTTCTTTAATCCAGCTCCAGTAATGAAGCTTGTTGAAATTATTAAAGGAATAGCTACTTCTCAAGAAACTTTTGATGCTGTTAAGGAATTATCAGTTGCTATTGGAAAAGAACCAGTAGAAGTTGCAGAAGCTCCAGGATTCGTTGTAAACAGAATATTAATCCCAATGATTAACGAAGCTTCATTTATCCTACAAGAAGGAATAGCTTCAGTTGAAGATATTGATACAGCTATGAAATATGGTGCTAACCATCCAATGGGACCTTTAGCTTTAGGAGATCTTATTGGATTAGACGTTTGCTTAGCTATCATGGATGTTTTATTCACTGAAACAGGTGATAACAAGTACAGAGCTAGTAGCATATTAAGAAAATATGTTAGAGCTGGATGGCTTGGAAGAAAATCAGGAAAAGGATTCTATGATTATTCTAAATAATATCATGAATATATGGAAAAACTCAAGTTTATGCTTGGGTTTTTTTATTTTTAGGGAAATATATAAATAACTACTAGATTACATAGATAAGTTTAAACTAAAGAATATTGTAAAATTCAACAAAACATTTTATTACTGTTAAGTAAGTGATATAATATATTAAATAATAACTATTTTCTTAAGATTAATTGTATAATTTAATTGAATATTGGATATTAAAAAAATAAATAGTTAAAAAATATGATATAGGTGGTACACATCAGAAAATGGGCAATATAAACTGTGATATAATCTTTAGAAAAAAACTTTAGTGTAGAATATATTATTTAAAGAAGAATATATGAATGAAATAAGTTAAAACTAAGGTTGATATGATATTATGTTTATCAATGATTTTACTAAAAAGATAAAAATATATTTTGAATATTCATAATCAAAGGGTAGGGTTCATCAATATGCATATTAGATTATGAGATGATGCAAACTAAATAATTTTATACTGTAAGGGAGACGGATAATAAAATGGATTATAAATCTGTAGAATTTTATGATAATTATTTAATAATAAAAGAATTAAGAAATTTTAAATTAAAACATATATTTGAGTGCGGACAAATTTTTAGGTTTGAAGAGGTAGCAGAAAATGATTTTATTGTAATTGCGTTTGGAAGATTAATTGAAGTTAAAGAAGATGGAAATGACGTAATAATTTATAATTCTACAAAGGAAGATTTTCAAAATATTTGGCTTAAGTATTTTGATTTAGATAGAGATTACTCAGTTATAAAAGATGAACTTTCAAAAGATGTTTTACTTAAACAAAGTATTGAATTTGGATATGGTGTTAGAGTCTTGAATCAAGATCCATTTGAAATGTTGCTTAGCTTTATTATTTCAGCGAGAAATAATATACCATCAATAAAGAAGACTGTAAATAAAATATCTAATAAATGGGGAAAAGAAATTATTTATAAGGATAAAACTTACTATGCGTTTCCTAATATAGAAGAAATAAAAGGTGCTACATTAGAAGAAATACAGGAGACAGGAGCATCTTTCAGAAGTAAATACATATTTGATACAATAAAAAATGTATTTAATTCTAAGAGTGGAAAAGGTAACTTAAAAACAAATGATACAAATGAATATATAAAGTATGATCTGGATTACATTAAAAATTTAGATGATGATGAATGTCATAATGCACTTCAAGAATTTAAAGGTGTTGGTTCAAAGGTAGCTGATTGCATAATGTTATTTTCAATGGAAAAGACTTCAGCATTTCCAGTAGATGTATGGGTTAAACGTGCGATGATTCATTTTTATGGGGCAGAGGATGCATCTCTAAGTAAGATTAGAATTTTTGGAAGGAACAAGTTTGGTAAATTAGCAGGCTTTGCACAGCAATATTTATTTTATTATGCAAGAGAAAATAAAATAAATGTCGATTAAAAAAGGTTGGCGTAAAATAAAAAGTCTAGGATTTTATTTCCTAGACTTTTTATTTCGTCAAGAAATATCAGAATAATATGTTCAATAATGTTAATAATTTATCATTGATGTAATAATATAAATATCATATAAATCCCTTGATATAACTAATATAAGGTAAATGAACAGATCCGAAAAGAAGTGGAAATGCAAGAAAAAACTTTAACTAAAGTAGTTGAGAAATATCGCTATATACATATGAAAATAGAACGTATATTAAGAAAATTTAGAAAATTTAAATTATATAATATTTGTTATAATTTTAACAAGAGTGTGCTATAATTATTTTGTATTATAAATGTAAGATAAAAATTATTCATGGGAGAGTGTGTGTAATGTTTCAGTTTGAGAATCAACTTCTAGCTTTAAAACACGAGGTTCTTACTAGAGTTGCTGTATTAGCAAAAGAAAATAATATTAGTAAAGAGGAAATAGAAAAAATTCCTTATGCTATGATTGTAGGAGAAGAACCTAAGTATAGAGATTCAGTTGAACGAGAAAGAAATGTAGTATTAGAGAGAGCAAAACTTGCAGCAGGATTTAAACCAACAGGCAAACATGGACAAGATTTAGTTAATATAGAAGAAGAAAAACAAATATTATATGTTATAAAAGAAGCATGTGATAGATGCCCAACAAAGAAGTTTCAAGTTACTGATGCATGTAGAAATTGTATAGCTCATAAGTGTCAAAGTGCGTGTAATTTTGGAGCAATTACATATGTTGATGGAAGAGCTTATATAGATCCAGATAAATGTAAGGAATGTGGAATGTGTAAAAAAGCATGTCCGTATGATGCTGTTGCAGAAGATATGAGACCATGTAAAAAATCATGTCCAACAGGTGCATTAAGCTATAATGCAGAAGATTTGAGTGCTGAAATTACAGAAAGTAAATGTGTAAACTGTGGTGCATGTATGTCAGCATGTCCATTTGGAGCTATAGAAGACAAAAGCTCATTAGTTAAAGTTATTAATAGATTGATGGATAAAGAAGAAAAAATTTATGCTGTAGTTGCACCAGCAATAACAGGGCAATTTGGGCCTAAAACAACTTATGGACAAGTTAAGAATGCAATTAAGGCATTAGGCTTTAAAGATATGGTAGAAGCTGCATGTGGAGCAGATGCAGTTACTGTGCATGAAAGTAATGAGTTTGTAGAGAGAATGGAAAATGGGGATAGCTACATGACAAATTCATGTTGTCCAGGATTCCTAAGCTATATTGAAAAAATGATGCCAGATCAAGCTAATAAGATTTCAGGGACAGTTTCACCGATGGTAGCAACGGGTAGATATATAAAATCTAAAGATAAAGATGCAAAAGTGATATTTATAGGTCCTTGCACAGCTAAAAAAAGCGAGGTTCTAATAGAATCAATAAAAGATGCTATAGATTATGCATTAACTTTTGAAGAATTAGTAGCCTTATTTGATGCATTTGGAGTTGATCCTACAACTTGTGAAGATATAGTAGTTGATGGAGCTTCAATATTTGGTAGAAATTTTGCTGTAGGTGGTGGATTGACTGCTGCTATAGAGAACTATGTACAAGAAAAAGGTGTTAATATTGACTTTAAGCCAGTAAAGATCTCAGGCGGAGCAGAAATTAAAAAGACTATGACAATGGCTAAGGTTGGAAAGTTACAAGGAAACTTTATTGAAGGAATGATGTGCGAAGGTGGCTGTATAAATGGGGCAGCTAAAATTGTATCAGCAATGAAAGCTAAAGCGCCATTTACAAAATTAAATCAGCAAACAAGTACTAAGAGTGTATTAGCTAATACGACATTAGGCGAATACACTGAAATAAACTTAGAAAGATAATATAAATCTTGATTTTGAAATATAATTAAGTAATTAAAAATTCTATTATTATATAGGTGCTCTAGGCAATGAGGTATTTAGGATTTAAAATTATTTATGAAATTTAAGAGCTTTATTCTTTAATATAATGTCATAAAAACTCTAATCAGTAATATGTTTATTTGGTTAGAGTTTTTTTATTATTTTAAAAATTCATAATATTAATAATAATATGGAGAAAATTTAAGTAAATGCGATATATTTTGAGATAAGGAGTAATATTCGCTGAAAAATGGGATATAATATTAGAAGTAATGTTTGAATTATATGGATATAAAGGATATTATAATTATGTTAGCACTCGACAATGATGAGTGCTAACAGAAATTAAACTGATATGATAATATATATTTTAAGGAGGGTTTTTTCATGAACATTAAACCACTTGGTGAAAGAGTAGTAATTAAAAAATTAGAGGCAGAAGAAAAGACTAAGAGTGGAATAGTCTTAACTGGTACTGCAAAGGAAAGACCACAAGAAGCAGAAGTGGTTGCAGTAGGACCTGGAGCTGTTGTAGATGGAAATAGAGTAGCTATGGAAGTAAAAGTTGGAGATAAAGTATTATATTCAAAATATGCTGGAACAGAAGTAAAGGTTGATGGCGAAGAATATACTATATTAAAGCAAGATGATATTCTAGCAATAGTTGAATAGTTAAAGTGTTCATAACTAGATATTTAAATATAAAAAAGAAATTCAATTAGAAACGATAATAAATAACATATATAAGGAGCGTGTGATATAAATGGCTAAGATGTTAAAATTCGGGGAAGATGCAAGAAGATCTATGCAAATAGGTGTAGATAAATTAGCAGATACAGTTAAAGTGACTTTAGGACCTAAGGGAAGAAATGTTGTTTTAGATAAAAAATTTGGTGCACCATTAATTACAAATGACGGTGTTTCAATTGCAAGAGAAATAGAATTAGAAGATCCATATGAAAACATGGGTGCTCAATTAGTTAAAGAAGTTGCAACAAAGACTAATGATGTAGCAGGAGATGGAACTACAACTGCAACATTACTTGCTCAAGCAATAATTAGAGAAGGTCTAAAGAATGTTACAGCTGGGGCTAACCCAATACTAATTAGAACAGGTATTAAAATGGCTGTAGATAAAGCTGTTGAAGAAATCCAAAAGATTTCTAAGCAGGTAGATGGAAAAGAAGATATAGCTAGAGTTGCTGCAATCTCAGCTTCTGATGAAGAAGTTGGTAAGTTAATAGCAGATGCTATGGAGAAGGTTGGTAATGAAGGAGTTATTACTATAGAAGAATCTAAATCAATGGGAACAGAGTTAGATGTTGTAGAAGGTATGCAATTCGATAGAGGATACGTATCACCTTATATGGCTACAGATACTGAAAAAATGGAAGCTGTTTTGGAAAATCCATATATATTAATAACTGATAAGAAAATTTCTAACATACAAGAAATATTACCAGTACTTGAACAAATAGTTCAATCAGGTAAAAAGTTATTAATCATTGCTGAAGATATTGAAGGAGAAGCAATGGCTACATTAGTAGTTAATAAATTAAGAGGAACATTTACTTGTGTAGCTGTTAAGGCACCAGGATTTGGAGATAGAAGAAAAGAAATGTTACAAGATATTGCAACATTAACTGGTGGAACAGTAATCGCTGAAGAATTAGGCAGAGAATTAAAAGATGTTACTATTGATATGCTAGGTACAGCTGATAGTGTTAAAGTAAGTAAAGAAAACACTGTTATAGTTAATGGTAAAGGCGATTCTAATGCAATAAAAGAAAGAATTAACCAAATTAAAGCTCAAATAGAAGAAACTTCTTCAGAATTTGATAAAGAAAAACTACAAGAAAGATTAGCTAAATTAGCTGGAGGTGTTGCAGTAATTAAAGTTGGTGCAGCAACTGAAACAGAATTAAAAGAAAAGAAACTTAGAATAGAAGATGCATTAGCTGCAACAAAGGCTGCTGTTGAAGAAGGAATAGTAGCTGGTGGTGGAACTGCTTATGTTAATGTAATAAACGAAGTTGCAAAATTAACTTCAGATGTTGCCGATACACAAATTGGTATTAATATAATAGTTAAATCATTAGAAGAGCCAGTAAGACAAATAGCTACTAATGCAGGTGTAGAAGGTTCAGTAATAATTGAAAAAGTTAAGAATAGTGAACCAGGAATAGGATATGATGCATTACATGGAGAATATATCAACATGATAAAAGGTGGAATAGTGGACCCAACTAAGGTTACTAGATCAGCACTTCAAAATGCAGCTTCAGTTGCTTCAACATTCTTAACAACAGAAGCAGCAGTTGCTGATATTCCAGCAAAGGAAACACCAATGCCAGGTGCTCCAGGAATGGGAATGGACGGAATGTATTAAAATATATAAATTAAAGAGTTATAAATATTTAATTTAATAAATAGAGAAAGTGCTTATAAGTACTTTCTCTATTTTGCTTTTTAGTATTAAAAAATAAAGTGCTTAATAGCCATTAACATATCTATGCAATTTTAAAAAGTATTTTATATTATATGTTTAACGTTTAAGCTTATGAAAATCATAGCAATGCAACTTTATACAAAATTTATATACTAGAAGTCAATATTATAAATTATTAGAGAATATTTTCCATTTATTGTATAAAAGATTTCCTATTAGACATAATTTAAATAAAAACATTAATAGGAGATGGATAATGAATAATGATTTCTTTATACATTAAATGTAGATTTAGATTCAAAGATAGTATGCCAAAGAAAAGATTCTGTAAGAAGAGAAAGAGAGAAGCTTTTACTTTAATTGAAATGATTGCAGTAATTGCAATTATTGGTATTTTAGCTGTTGCTATTTTACCTAAAGTAAATGGCTATATAAATGAAGCAAAAAAAGTTAAAGTTGTAGATCAGTGCAGAAAAGTAATAATGGCCGTTGAATCATATAATTTGAAAAATGATTCGCCTCTAAGTGAAAGCACTAGTGTAAGTTCGGCTATAAGCAACAAAGGGATTAGTAAGTATTTAGATGGAGTTGAATTTGGTAATTTAAATACTAGTAGCACAAGTTTAAAAAATTGTTATGATGTAGTAAATGGTGCAGAATTTGATTTCACAGAAAATACAGATATTTTAAATCCGACGACGATTGATAATGGATCTACCAAAGATGATGTAAAAAAATAGAAAAGATATCGATAACAAAAAATTTAACTTACATTATTGAAGTAAATTTGCAATTTTAGCTTCAAATTTATTGACTTTAGATTGTACATACATTATAATAATTTTAATTTAAAATATAGCACATTTGAAAACTTATATATACCTTGAATATGGCAAGGAGTATCTACCGGGAGCCGTAAATTTCCGACTATAAGTGATATTAGTATAGGCTAAATCTATAGATTTATTAGCATATTAACATCACTTTTGAGGTTAATGTGCTTTTTTTGTACAAAAAAATAGTACAAGCAATGCAAGCAAAAAATCATAAAATACTGAAAATGAAATAAATAATTCAAAAAATAGGAGGAACTATAATGGGAAAAATAATTAAGACTGCATATACTTTTGATGATGTATTATTGGTACCTAATAAATCGGATATATTACCAAGAGAAGTGAGCACAAAAACAAAAATAACAAAGACTATAGAATTAAATATTCCTTTAATGAGTGCAGGAATGGATACTGTAACTGAGTCGAAGATGGCAATTGCTGTTGCAAGAGAAGGCGGAATCGGAATAATACATAAAAATATGACTATTGAAGAGCAAGCAAAAGAAGTAGATAGAGTTAAGAGACAAGAAAATGGAGTAATTACAGATCCTATATTTTTATCTCAAGATCATCTTATTCAGGATGCAGAGAACTTAATGGCACAATACAGAATATCAGGAGTTCCAATAACAACTCAAGATGGAAAATTAATTGGAATAATTACAAACAGAGACATAATATTTGAAACAAATTACCAAAGAAAAATTTCAGAAGTGATGACAAAAGATAATTTAATAACTGCTTCAGAAAATACTACTGTAGAGGAAGCAAAAGAAATATTAAAAAAGCATAAAGTAGAAAAGTTACCTTTAGTTGATAGTGAAGGCCGTCTAAAGGGATTAATTACAATGAAAGATATTGAAAAAGTTAGAAAGTTTCCAAATGCTGCAAAGGATAAGAAGGGTAGATTATTATGTGGAGCAGCAGTAGGTGTAACTGGAAACATGATGGAAAGAGTTGATGCATTAGTTAAAGCACAAGTTGATGTTATAACTCTTGATACAGCACATGGACATTCAAAAGGAGTTTTAGATGCTGTTTCACAAATAAAGAAAGTATATCCTGATCTTCAAGTTATAGCTGGGAATGTTGCTACAGCGGAAGCAACAGAAGATCTAATAAAGGCTGGAGCAGATTGTGTTAAGGTTGGTATTGGACCGGGATCAATCTGTACTACGAGAGTAGTAGCTGGGGTTGGAGTCCCTCAATTAACTGCAGTTATGGATTGTGCAGAAGTAGGTAAGAAGTATGGAGTTCCTATAATTGCTGATGGTGGACTTAAGTATTCAGGGGATATAGTGAAAGCACTAGCGGCAGGAGCTTCTGCAGCAATGATGGGATCATTATTTGCAGGATGTGAAGAAGCACCAGGGGAAATGGAAATATATCAAGGAAGAAGTTATAAAGTTTATAGAGGAATGGGATCTTTAGCTGCTATGGAATGTGGATCTAAAGATAGATATTTCCAAGAAGGAAATAAGAAATTAGTACCAGAAGGTGTTGAAGGTAGAGTAGCTTATAAAGGCTTTGTCTCAGATACTATATTCCAATTATTGGGTGGAATTAAATCAGGAATGGGATATTTAGGAGCAAAGAATTTTGAAATTTTATATGAAACAGCTAATTTTGTGGTTCAGACAGCTTCAGGTCAAAGAGAAAGCCATCCACATGATATTAACATTACTAAGGAAGCACCTAATTATAGTGTAGGACAATAGTAAAATGCACAGTTCACAATCATAAAATATACCACTTATGTGAACTGTGCATTATTTGATTAATTTATAATTATAGAGATTATTTAAATTAGTATTTATAATTTTCGGTGAAAATTGTCTCAATTTATTGATAAAAAGATTTATTTAGTTGATAATAGAATTTATAAGAAGAGTTTAGGAGGAGAACATGAAAAGAGATTTAGTTTTAGTTGTTGATTTTGGTGGACAATATAACCAACTAATAGCAAGAAGAGTAAGAGAATGTGGCGTTTATTGCGAGATTATTCCATATGACTATACTATAGAAAAGATAAAAGCTAAAAATCCGAAAGGTATAATATTTACAGGCGGTCCTAACAGTGTTTATGGGGAAGATACTCCAACTGTAGAAAAAGAAGTATTTGAATTAGGCGTGCCAGTACTTGGAATATGCTATGGTGATCAACTAATGGCACATTTGCTAGGTGGAAAAGTTGCGACAGCACCAGTAAGAGAATATGGAAAAACAAATGTAAAAGTAGATAAATCATCTAAATTATTTGAAGGAATTGAAACTGATGGTATAGCTTGGATGAGTCATACTGATTATATTGAAGAAGCTCCAAAAGGATTTAAGGTAATAGCAACTACAGAAGTTTGTCCTGTTGCAGCTATGGAAAATGAAGAAAAAAGGCTTTATGGAGTTCAATTCCATGCAGAAGTTGAACACACTCAATTTGGGCAAAAAATGCTAGAAAACTTTATACACAATATTTGTGGGTTAGAAAACAGCTGGTCTATGGGATCTTTTGCAGAAGAAAAAATAAAAGAAATAAAAGAATTAGTTGGAGATAAGAAAGTGTTATGTGCTTTATCTGGTGGAGTTGACTCTTCAGTAGCAGCAATGATTGTACATAAGGCTATTGGTCACAACTTAACTTGTATATTTGTTGACCATGGTTTACTAAGAAAAGATGAAGGCGATACTGTTGAAAGAGTGTTTAAGGAAGAATTTGATATGAACATTAAGAGAGTTAATGTTGCAGATAGATTCCTTGGAAAACTTGCAGGAGTATCTGATCCTGAAACTAAGAGGAAAATAATCGGTGAAGAATTTATAAGAGTTTTTGAAGAAGAAGCTAAAAAGGTTGGTCAAATTGATTATCTTGTTCAAGGAACAATTTATCCAGATATCGTAGAAAGTGGAACTAAGACATCGGCAACTATAAAATCCCATCATAATGTTGGTGGACTTCCAGAAGATATGCAATTTGAACTTATAGAACCATTAAGAGAATTATTTAAAGATGAAGTTAGGGCAGTTGGAGAGGAACTTGGCATTCCTCATAAATTGGTTTGGAGACAGCCTTTCCCAGGTCCAGGTCTTGCCATTAGAGTTTTAGGTGAGATTACAGAAGAAAAACTTGAAATAGTTAGAGAAGCAGATGCTATTTTCAGAGAAGAAATTGCAAATGCAAATCTTGATGAATCTATTTGGCAATACTTTGCATGTTTACCTAATATCCGTTCTGTTGGAGTTATGGGAGATGAAAGAACATATTCTCATACAATAGCTTTAAGAGCAGTTACATCAAGTGATGCAATGACTTCTGAATGGGCAAGAATTCCATACGAAATTTTAGATTTAGTAAGCAGAAGAATTGTAAATGAAGTTAAGGGAGTAAACAGAATTGTTTATGACATAACTTCAAAACCACCAGCTACTATAGAATGGGAATAAACCGATAAGTTAAACAAAACATCGATAAGAATTTAGATTAAATTTGATGATAAAGCTTAGATACTACTGAATTTTTAGTATCTAAGCCTTTTTCGTATGTTAAGTGGAAAATTTGATAATATAAAGTATTAATTATTTATTAATATGAATAGAGATGATTAATAATAGTTATTATTTCATAGAATAAATCCTTATAAATATATTATTAATGTTAGATTGTCTGAGTAATCTTTTTAAAGCAGTAAATACATATTTTCTCTAACTAATAGCAAATAAAGTACAACAGCATAATATATTATTAGATAGTTATTAAGTTTTATAGGCAAATCAATAATGATTTGATGTTAGTAATACTTTAACTAAGCGCTTTAGCAATGATTAAACGAAAATTAATGCTGATTACGAAGGAGAGGAAATAATGGAAAACAGAAATAATAGAAATTGCAGACGTTGTAATTGTGAAGAAGAACGTGGAGAGATGGATAGTAGAGATTGTAATCCTTGTGGCAATGGAACTCTTGGAGCTAACGCAAATAATGACTGTTTAGCTGATGCGTTGGAAGATGCATATAATGATGGCTATAAAGATGGATATCGTGATGGGTATGAGGATGGAAATACTGCAGGAGAAACAGCGGGAGAGACAGCTGGATACAAGCAAGGATATTGCGCTGGGTATGAAAAAGCAAAACAAGAGGTCTTAGATTATATTAGAAGAAATAGATGTTGTAGATGCTGTTAAGCAGAACTAAATTATATAATAAGTAGTTATATAAAAAAAGGTGTTTATAAGTGATTGAAAAATCATTGTTAAACACCCTTTTTATTTAATATAAATATGGTTATAGTGATAATTTAAATAGTTCATATTAGATAAGAGTTAATTAAAAAGTTACTTTTAATACTAATTGAATATAATTGTGCAAACATTTTCTCTGTAGAGGAAAAAGACGGCATTAATCGTTATCATTTTATAAAGTATAATTACATTAAAGAAAGGGGGCATCGAAAACGCTTGAAAAAATCAACCTTTGAATATAAGATAGTCATAAGATTATACTATGAGTATAATTTTTAAAGACTTCTAAAATCAGAGAATAACAAGTTAAAGTAAGATTAATAGCAATAATTTTATTTTAATTTAAATGAATTAATAAGTATTGATTCTTTTCAAGGAGGCAAAAATGAAGTATTTTTATACTGAAAACCGTTCGACAAGAATTCTAAAATTAATTGAACGAAGACATTCCATTTCTGTTGACGCCATTGCTGAAAAATTTGAGGTTAGTTCAAAAACCGTTAAAAATGATGTGAAAGAGTTGAATAGTTTATTAAAAGGATCTGCGCTAATTGATAATAAGCAAGGAATATATAAAATTTATATTATTGATAATAGCAAATTTGAGGAAATTAAGACTAATATATATAACCAAAAAGAATTTCTTAATTCACCTCAAAGAAGAATGGCATTTATTTTGTATAAGCTTATGAATAGTGAAGAGCCATATTTAACTGATGATCTGGCGTGTGAGATGAATGTCGGAAGAACGACAGTAATAAGTGATTTAAAGAAAATGAGGGAGATACTTAATAACTACGATTTAAAGATTATAGGCAAAACAAATAATGGACTAGCCTTAAAAGGCACAGAATTAAATATAAGGTTTCTTGTACTTGAGAACCTTTATGAAATGATTTATGGAGAATACGAATTAGATGAAGATGTTATTGATTTAGTAAAAGAGATAACAGATCAATATCAGTTCGATACAACGACATTTGAATCTTTCATACATTCCCTAGTTGTAACTTTAGATCGCCTTTTAAATGGACATACAATCAATACATTAAGCGAGAAATATGGTGAATTATTAAGAAGTTGGGAATTTACATTGGTAAATACTATATCAGATGCAGTTGAAAAAAGGCTTACTATAAGTATTCCAATTAAAGAAAGAATTTTCCTAGCATTGCCTATTATAGGAATGAATACTCCGACTAACATAGAAGGGATTTCACCGCATGTTGAAATTACAGAAGAAGTATCAAATTTAGTAAATCATATATTAGAGCGCATTAAATATGACATGGGTTTAAATATTACGCTAGATGATATCTTGAAAGATTTTGTATACCATATGGCCTTCTTGGTAAATCGTTTAAAGTATGGGGTCCATATTCATAATCCTATAGTAGATGAGATCAGGAAAAAATATAAAGTAGCTTATAAAATGGCAGAGTTAGCGCGAGATGTTATTGAAAAAAGTCTTGATGTAAAAATGACGCAAGATGAAGTTGGATTTATAGCAGCATACTTTGGAGTTTTTATTTCAGAACAGCAAATAGAAAAAAGTAAAATATACAAAGTTGCAGTTATATGCGGAACTGGAAGAGTTACAGCTAGGTTGGTTGCTAGTCAATTAAAAGGTATTTTTGATGCGAACACAGTTATAGATTTGTATTCAGATAGCACAGTTACTAGCGAAATACTAGATAAGTACAATTTGGTTCTATCTACTGTCCAAGCTAACTTTAAGACAACAGCCACTGTAATATATTTAGAGAAAATATTTGATGAAGAAGCGCTAAAGAAAAGAATAAAAAGTATTAAGTATATAGATAAATTAGACATGCCATCCATGCAGGGAATGGATTCTATATTACTAAGTATTTTAGATGAAGATACCTTCTTTATTTTGGATAATCAATTGAGTTATTTAGAAAATGTTGATCATATGATTGATAATCTATACTCAAAAGGTTATGTAGACGATGGATTTAAGGAAAGAATAAGAAAAAGAGAAGAAAAATCTACGATGGTTTTTAATGAATCTATAGCATTTCCTCATACTATCAATTATGAAAATGATGAAATAGTAGTCAGTCTAGGAATAATTCCAGAAAAGGCTGGAGAAAACAATCAAAGAAAACTAGTATTCTTGGTAGGACTTCCAGAACAAACTAAAGATGATACACTCTTAGTTAAAATTTATGACGAAATTATAGCTATTGCCAATGATAAGAATACCATTGAAGCTCTTTCAAAGGTGAAAAGTTATAAAGAATTAATTCTACATTTTACAAAAGAAAACGATATATTTGATTTATAAGTAGGAGGTTTATGATGAATTTTTGGTTTTTGATTATATGCTTTGGAATTGCATTTATACTCCAATATATACTAACATTTGCTCAAATGAAAAGTTTCACGGCTTACTATAGTAAATTGCGAAGAAGAGGAAGAGTTGCCATTGGTAAAGTAAAAGGTGGTTTCCGTGCTGGATGTATTGCAATGTTTGCTATCGATCAAAATGGAATTATACTTGAAGGCGGTTATATGCAAGGAATAACAGTACTTGCAAGGGTTAAGAAACTAAACGGATTTGAAGGAAAAGATGTTGGTAGATTAACTCAAGCAGATTGTAAGAACTTAGCTAAACCATTAACCAAAGCAGTACTAGAAGCCTCTTCCAATTATAACGTTATTATGGGTGGTGGCGAAGTTGTAGAACCTCAAAGTCCATTACAAAGATTAGGTAATATTTTTACAGCTAAAAAATTAAAAGCTCACAATTAGAAAGGAGATATTAATATGGACGCAATTGTTTATTTTGCAAAAGGATTTATGTATTTATTTGAAGTTGGTGGAAATACATTTGTTAGTTGGGTAACAGGAATTATCCCAAAGGTATTATTACTTTTAGTTTTTATGAATTCAATAATTGCTTTTATTGGACAAGATAAAGTTGATAGATTTGCAAAGTTTGCATCTAGAAATGTTATATTAGCTTATGGAGTTTTACCATTCCTATCAGCCTTTATGTTAGGTAATCCAATGGCATTATCAATGGGAAAATTTCTTCCTGAAAGAATGAAACCAAGCTACTATGCATCAGCATCGTATCATTGTCATACAAACAGCGGTATTTTTCCTCACATTAATGTAGGTGAAATATTCATTTACCTAGGTATTGCAAATGGTATTACAACTCTTGGCCTTGATCCAACAGCTTTAGGACTTCGTTATTTATTAGTAGGTTTAGTAATGAATTTCTTTGCAGGATGGGTAACTGATTTTACTACAAAGATTGTTATGAGACAACAAGGTATTGAATTAAGTAATCAACTTAAGGCAAATTAGTTTAGGAGGGTATTCATATGGAAAAATATAATACAATTAAAATTGTAAAAGGTAGTGGAGGCTTTGGCGGTCCACTTACAGTAAAACCTGAAGAAGGAAAAGATACATTATTATATATTACAGGTGGTGGAGCTGAACCTGAAATTGTAGAAAAGATTGTTAACTTAACAGGATGTAAAGCGGTAAATGGATTTAAAACATCTGTACCAGAGGAACAAATTTTCTTAGTTATTATTGATTGTGGTGGAACACTTCGCTGTGGAATATACCCACAAAAGAGAATTCCGACAATAAATGTTATGCCAGTAGGTAAAAGTGGGCCTTTAGCAAAATTCATTACAGAAGACATCTATGTATCTGCAGTTGGTTTAAATCAAATTTCTTTAGCTGATTCAAGTGCAGAACCTATAAAGAGCACAAAAGCGCCTGAAGAAGGAAAAAGAGAATTTAAATATAGTGCGGATAAGAAAGTATCACAAAGTTTGGCTGAAAACAGTAAATCAAGCATTGTTCAAAAAATTGGTATGGGAGCAGGTAAAGTTGTAAATACACTATACCAAGCAGGCCGTGATGCAGTTCAATCAATGATTACAACAATATTACCATTCATGGCATTTGTTGCGATGTTAATAGGAATTATACAAGGTTCGGGATTTGGTAATTGGTTCGCTAAAATATTAGTACCATTAGCAGGAAACGGAATTGGACTTATGATTCTTGGATTCATATGCTCTATTCCTCTATTATCAGCATTACTTGGACCAGGTGCTGTTATAGCACAAATCGTAGGTACTTTAATTGGTGTTGAAATAGGCAAAGGGACTATTCCTCCAAGCTTAGCATTACCGGCATTATTCGCTATTAATACACAATGTGCATGTGACTTTATTCCAGTAGGTTTAGGTCTAGCTGAAGCAGAACCAGAAACAGTAGAGGTTGGTGTTCCATCTGTATTGTATTCACGTTTCATGATTGGTGTACCTAGAGTAGCAGTTGCATGGGTTGCAAGTATAGGATTGTATCAATAAACTATAAAATTTATTTAATTGCGATTGAGTGGTTCTTATGAATCGCTCAATTGCACCAAGGAAAATATATTGTTGATTTAGATGCAAGGAGTGGAATAAAAGGAGGTTTATCCATAGTGAAACTAATTATTGATGATGTAAATATTGAAAAAATAAAAGATGTTTTCAGCATATTCCCAATTGATGGGGTAACTAGTAATCCGAGTATTTTGTATAAGTATGGAAAACAGCCGTATGAAATATTAATAAAAATACGTGAATTTATTGGGGAAAACTCGGAATTACATGTACAGGTGATTTCTGAAAGTTCAGAAGGTATGATTAAAGAAGCATATAAAATTATTAAAGAACTAGGTAAAAATACTTATGTAAAGATACCTGTAACTAGAGAGGGTTTAAAGGTTATAAAAATTCTTAGAAAAGAAGAAATTAATGTTACTGCTACTGCTATATATACTCAAATGCAAGCATATCTAGCTGGAAAAGCAGGTGCTCAATATGCTGCTCCATATGTAAACCGAATTGATAATTTGGGAGCAAATGGTGTTCAAGTGGCAAAAGACATTCACGATATTTTTGAGAAAAACAATTTTAAAACGGAAGTATTAGCAGCTAGTTTTAAGAATTCACAACAAGTATTAGAGTTATGCAAGTATGGAATTGGAGCGGCTACAATTTCACCTGATGTAATTGAAGGTTTAATTAAAAACGATTGCGTGAATGTAGCTGTAGAGAACTTTAGAAAAGATTTTGAGATATTGTGTGGTCAAGGCAATACCATGTTAAATTGCCGATAATCTAAGTAGCTTAGAATAAATAATAATTTTAGAAAGAAATATATTTGAAGGGACGAAAGTATCTATGAGTAGTAAGATAATCTATGAAAATAAAGTAAAAGCCTTAGGAGATTTAGCAGAAACATTCTTAGAAGAGGGAATGATAATATTTTTTGGAGATAATGCACCAGATACACTAGCAGATTACTGTTACTCTATTAATATAAAGGAAGTTAAAGAAACAATTAAATCTGGACAAGTATTTATGATTGATGGAATAGCTTTTGAAATAACAGCTGTTGGAGATGTGGCTGAGAAGAATCTAGTGAGTTTAGGACATATAACTGTTGCGTTTAATGGTTCTAAAGTACCTACTTTATCAGGAACAATTTGTGTGGAGAAAAAAGAAATTCCTAAACTTAAAATAGGAAGTGAAATATCTATATTAGCATAGTTATATCTAAAATTTATATGAAATCAAAATGAATAATAAAATGACATTAAATAATGAAGTTAAATAATCAGGAGGAATTTTTATGAAAAATACATGGCTTAATTTAGAAGGAAAAACAGCAATTGTAACAGGGGGAGCATCTGGCATTGGTAAGGCAGTTGCACAAGAGTTTTTAAATAATGGCGCAAATGTAGTTGTTTGTGATATGAATCCAAACAAACCTGAATTTGATGATCATAATGGACATATGGAATATATAGTTACTAATGTTGCAGATAGAGATAGCGTAGAAAAAATGATTGAGAAGGCTAAAGAGATTACTGGAACTATTGATATAATTATAAATAATGCAGGTATTAATATTCCTAGATTACTAGTTGATAAAAGGGAACCAAAAGGAAAATTTGAGCTAGATGAAAATGTTTGGGATAAAGTTATGAATGTAAATGTAAAAGGCGTATTTCTATGTGCTCAAGTAGCTGCCAGAGAGATGGCAAGTCAAGGAAAAGGGGTTATTATAAATATGTCTTCTGAAAGCGGATTGGAAGGATCTGAGGGGCAAAGTGTTTATGCAGCAAGTAAGAATGCAGTAAATTCTTTAACTCGCTCATGGGCAAAGGAACTAGGAAAATTAGGTATAAGAGTTATCGGAGTTGCGCCAGGGATTTTAGAAGCTACAGGACTCAGAACTTTAGAATATGAGACAGCGTTAGCTTATACTAGAGGAATTACTGTAGAAGAATTAAGAGCAGGATATAGTAAAACTTCAACAACTCCATTAGGAAGATCAGGAAAGCTTTCAGAAGTTGCAGATTTAGTTTGCTATTTAGCTAGTGATAGAGCAAGTTATATTCATGGAGTTACTTACAATATTGCTGGGGGGAAAACAAGAGGCTAAATAAAAACGATATTAGTACAGAATAAGTTTAATTATCTGGCCAATTAGCACAGAATAAAGTTAAAAAATTAACAAAGTTATCTAGATTTTAATAATTGAAAAATATATAATTTACATTTTATAAAGAGAAAACTTAGTTTTCTCTTTTAAAATTTTAGAATTGATTGATATTTAATAAACAATATATTATGGTTAGTATTAAAAATAAGTTAATATCAATAAGGATAAGATGAATATTAATTCATGCAATTAGAAAAAATAGAATCGAGTAAAGATTAAATAAGATTAATTTAAGGTTATTATTTGATATATTATTTGTAAAAAAGTTAAAAGCAAAGATGAGATATTGAGAATTTATGATATAATTGAATAATAAAATTATTTTTAGTTATATATGGAGGTAGGATAGAAGAATGAATAAAGGTATATCACTAGACTTATCAAAAGTTTCTCCTTATTTAGAAGAAGCAGAACTTGAAAATATGGAAAGCATGGTTAAAGCTGTTCATGAAGATCTACACAATAAAACAGGCGCAGGTAATGATTTTTTAGGTTGGGTAGACCTTCCTGTAAATTATGATAAAGAAGAATTTGCAAGAATTAAAAAGGCAGCAGAAAAGATTAAATCAGACTCTGATGTTTTAATAGTTATTGGAATAGGTGGATCATATCTTGGAGCTAGAGCAGCTATTGAAATGTTGACAAATAATTTCCATAACGTATTAGGAAGTGATAAGAGAAAAGTTCCACAAATATTTTTTGCTGGAAATAATATAAGTTCAACATATATGGCAGAACTTCTACAAGTAATTGAAGGAAAAGATGTAAGTTTAAATGTAATTTCAAAATCAGGTACAACTACAGAACCAGCAATTGCATTTAGAATTTTAAAATCATATTTAGAAAAGAAATATGGTGTAGAGGAAGCAAGAAAGAGAATATATGCAACAACTGACAAAGATAGAGGTGCTTTAAAGACATTAGCTGATTCAGAAGGATATGAAACTTTTGTAGTTCCAGATGATGTTGGAGGAAGATTTACAGTATTAACAGCGGTTGGATTATTGCCAATAGCTGCGGCTGGAATCGATATTGATGAAATGATGAAAGGTGCTGCAGATGCAAGAACAGCTTATTCAGTACCATCAATTAAAGAAAATGATGCTTATAAATATGCAGCAGCTAGAAACGCTTTGTATAATAAAGGAGCATCAATTGAAGTATTAGTAAATTACGAACCATCACTTCATTATTTTAACGAATGGTGGAAACAATTATACGGAGAATCAGAAGGTAAAGACCATAAAGGATTATTCCCAGCGGCAGTAGATTTTTCAACAGATCTTCACTCAATGGGCCAATATATCCAAGACGGAAGAAGAATAATGTTTGAAACAGTTGTAAATATTGAAAAACCAAAATATGAAATAAATATAGAAGAAGCTGATAATGACTTAGATGGATTAAATTTCTTAGCTGGAAAGACTATGGATTTCGTTAATAAGAAAGCATTTGAAGGAACACTATTAGCTCACAATGACGGTGGAGTTCCTAATATGGTATTAAGTGTACCAGAAATTTCAGCATATTATTTCGGATACATGGTTTATTTCTTTGAAAAGGCTTGTGGAATAAGTGGATATCTTTTAGCAATAAATCCATTTAATCAACCAGGTGTTGAAGCTTATAAAAAGAATATGTTTGCTTTACTAGGAAAGCCAGGATATGAAGATATGAAGGCTGAACTAGAAAAGAGACTTTAGTTTAATTATGAAGATTATTATTGATGGAGATGCCTGTCCAGGCATCTCCATTATTGAAAAAGCGGCAAAAGAACACAATATTTCAGTGATAATTTATTGCGATATTCATCATTTTATACAGAGCAATTATTCTGTAGTTAAAGTTGTTGATAGTGGATTTCAAAGTGTGGATATGTATGTAATGAATGGAACTAAAGAAGGTGACATAATTGTGTCTCAAGACTATGGTGTGGCTGCAATATGTCTATCTAAGAAAGCGAAAGTAATAAACCCTAAGGGATATATATATGATGAGAAAAACATAGATAGATTATTGGAAGAAAGACATATATCACAGAAAATAAGAAGGAGTGGAGGAAAGACCTCTAACCCCAAAAAAAGAACTGACGAAGATAATATTAGACTGGAAAAAAACTTATTAAAACTTATAACTAGTTGATAATTTTAGAAGCTTAGATAAGAGCTTCTATTTTTATGCTATAAAAATTATAAATTTATATTTTGGATATTATTTTAATTATGACTGGAAGGTTTTATAAAAAAACAACCTTACTAACATATGAGTTTATATAGGCATTTATGATATAATCAAATAAAAAATAAACTGAAGTTATTTACAAAAAATGGTATAAATGTATAATATAATAATAAGGATCATTTTGAGAATTGGTATGAGAGGAGTATGAATTTATGGAGGAACTTCAGTTAAAGTATGTTGAGATAGCTTTTGATAAGCAAACACCGCAAAAAGTTGGCACGGAGATAAATATATCTGGTAAAATAGATGGGGAAATAGAAAATTTAGAATATAAATTTATTGTTGGCAAAGGTGGGGTTTGGAATACTATACAAGAATTTTCAGAAAAAAATTATTGCATATGGAAACCTAGAAGAGAAGGGGAGTATATGGTTATGGTACAAGCCAGAGAGAGGGATGGAAAAAAACCTTTAGACTATTTAGCCAAAGAGGACTATTCCATAGTGACAGAGGAAGTGAGTAATACTGTGGATAAAGAGACTAGTATTCAAGATGTTACTAATGATGAAGAAATTAAAAACGCTTGCAATGATAAAGAAAGTAATTTGCTAGCGTCTGAAAAAGAAGATCCTATTTTATGCAATATTGAATTTAAAGAGGCAATGAATAGTATAGAAGACAATGTGGTGTTTCTTGAAGTTAAAGAAATTTCTAGAGCAGAAAAAGAAGTATTAATATCAAATAGCTATGCTGATGAAGAAATATCATCTTCTAATGATACCAAAGAAGTTGAAGATATAGTAGATAATACTCAATATAATGAAGAAGTTCTAAATAAAATATTAATTGAAAACAATGCTCAAATAGAACAGAGTTTTATAAAAGATATCCGTATAGATAAAGAGGAAATAAAAGTTGGAGAAAAATGTTGTATTGAAGTAAAGACAGATGATGAGAATGTATATTTATATAGATATTATATAAAAAAGAATAATGAATGGGATATAATTAAGGATTATGATAAAAGTAATATTTTAAAATATACAGCAAACGAGTCGGGAAATAAAGAATTTTTAATTCAGTGCAAAAGAATGGATTCTACTGAAACTTTTGAAGACCATAGAATTATCACACTAAAAGTGAGAGAAATTGATAAAGTAGAAATAACCAATTTTAAATGTTTAAATAACTCATTAATAGCGGGAGAAAAGCTTGGTTTTATAGTAGAAACAAATATTGAAGAATCTGTTAGTAATGAAGATATAGTATTACTGTATAAATTTTATAAAATATATAAAGATGGAAAATCAATTTGTATACAAGACTATTCAACCAAAAATAATGTGTATTATAAGGAAACAGAAGCGGGTAGCTACAGAATTTTATGTCTAGTAAAAAGCATATTTTCAAATAAAGAATATGATGATAGAGCTATTTTAGTATATAGTGTTAAACTATATAAAACGATTAAGATTAATAATTTTGTAGCTGATTCGAATTCTCCTAAGATAAGTGGAAGTAGTATAAAGTTTGCTTCAGAAATAGAAGGTGGAAACAAAGTTATATATAGATACCAGGTTAATGGACCCATTAAAGAGGACACGGGCTTTATAGAAAAGAGTGAATTTGTATGGAAACCATCTGAAGCTGGAGAATATGACATTATACTTTATGTTAAGGATATTAATTACAAAGGTGACTATGAGGATTTAAAAAGAATTACATTTAATATTGAGAAAAAGAGCGAAAAGCCAGTAAAGATTTTAGATATTGTAGTTGATAAAGAAAAGAAGATTATTGCGGGAGAACCCGTTAATATAACGGTAAACGCTGAAGGTGGAATAAAGCTCCAATATGCATTCACAATTAGAAAAGATGGAAGAAGGTTAGAAGGAGTAGATTATAATAAATCTAACTGGATTAATTTTATTCCTAACCAGGCAGGAGAGTATGAAGTAGAAATAAGACTTAAGGATAAGTACTCAGATAAATCTTATGATGCCCAAACAGTTATATATTTGAAGGCGCTAGAATATCTACCGGGTGAAATAGATTATATAATATTACCTTATAAGGAAACACATTTAATTGGAGAACCCGTGGAATTTGAATGCATTGTTCAAAATACACAGAATACTCTATTGAAATATGAAACTAAAATTAATGGACATTCTATTGAGAAAACAGAGTTCTCAAAAAATAAAAAGTTGAGATTTATACCTAAAACTGCTGGTAAATACACTATAGAAGTTTATGCTAAGAATGTTAAATGTACTAGTGAGTATGATTCTAAGAAGCAGATAAACTTGTATGTAAGTGAGGCGTCCCCTGTAATAGAAACTAATATAATAGCAAATACACTAGAAGGCCATGTAAATGAGGAACTTACATTTGAAGCTATAAGCAGAGGCGGGAAAAATGTTTGCTATGAATTTTATTTAATGGAGAATAATGAGTGGAGAAAGGTGCAAGCATATAGTAGAAAGCATTATTATAGTTTTATGCCATTTACTCAAGGGAAATATAAAATTTTAGCTTTAGCCAAAAGTTATTATAAAAAAGTTAGTTATGAGGATTATGCTGAAGTAACATTTTATGTTAAAGGTTTAAAAGGATAACTCGAAAATAAACATAGGATAAATTTTGGAGAAAGGTTGTTTAAGTATGGCGATAGATGGTTTAGATAAAATGTCAAATGATCAATTATTAGCAATGAATATGCTAAGCAATGGACAAGTAACAAATGATTCTGATTCGGATTCTACTAATAGCACGAGTGGTGAAAAAGATTTAGCATTTCAACTAGTTATGAAAAATCTCTTGGAATCATCAAAAAAATCTAAAGAAAATGGTAATGCTGAATCAAATGGGAATACAAAGGAAGTAAAAGGTGAAACAACCAGCAGTGAGAAATTAGATTCAAAGGAGAATATAAATTTAAATAATGCAGCTAGAGTAGGACAAACATATGTGACAGGACAAAACTTAGAGGAAATACCAATGGTTTTAACTAATAATTATATAGGTTTTACAAGAAATTCTGAATCTGCATTATCTAATAAAAGTGGAGCTGATATTAAGAAAATATATTCGGCTGTAGATGATGCGGCTAAAAAATATGGAGTAGATCCTAATCTAATATTAGCTGTAATTAAGCAGGAGTCTGATTTTGATCCTAATTCAACATCTGGTGTCGGAGCTGCTGGATTAATGCAGATAATGCCAGAAAATTTTTCACATTTAGGTATAACTGATGGATATGATGTTGAGCAAAATGTTAACGGTGGAACTAAGTTGCTTAAAGAATATTTAGATAAATACAATGGAAGTTCAGAGTTGGCTCTTATGGCATACAATGGAGGACCTGGAACTATGCAAAGAAGAGGTGTATCATCAGCTTCTGACTTATATAAAATGCCACAAGAAACTCAGAACTATGTTCCGAAGGTAATGGGGTACTATAGAGATGGAATCTAGAATGTTTTACATTCTAGATTTTTTAAGGAATAAAATAATTATAATCATATAAAAACTGCATCAAAAAAACCATCAGTAATATTTAGATGACTTTTTTCATGCAGTTTCTTTGCTGTTTGTTAATATTGTTAACAATATGTACATTTTCAAGTTAAATTTATTTTGTTATCGTATTCAAATGTTAGGTAAATGTTTTCAAAAGACCATAATAAAAAACGCAACCCTTGGGGCTAGGTTGCGCTTTAGCAATAAGCAATAAGCAATAAATAAAAAGGGGGCTATATATTCCTTTTATTTATCCTTGCAAGAATATTATAGGGTATTATTATTAATAATGCAAGTGATTTAATAAAAAATGTGAATATTTTTGAAAGAAATGAATTATTTTATTGCAAAATTATTTAATATTCGTTAATAGCTCTTTAAAAGGCTTAATTCTTCATCTGTTAATTCTCTATATTCGCCTTCTTCTAAATCTGGATCTAATAATAACCCACCGAACTCTTCTCGTTTAAGATAAATTACCTTTTTTCCAACCGCTTCAAACATTCTTTTTACTTGGTGGAATTTACCTTCTTGAATTGTAAGCCTTATTTCAGATCCATCGTTACTGCTCGATAATATCTCAAGATTAGCTTCTAAACATTTATACCCATCATCTAAAGTAATTCCATCCTTAAAGGCTTTTATATCTTTTTCATCAACGCTTTTATCTATTTCAGCATAATATACTTTATCAACATGCCATTTAGGTGAAATCAATCTATGGTTTAATTCACCATCATTAGTTAATAACAATAATCCAACAGTATCTTTATCTAATCTACCAATAGGAAATGGGTCAAAAACCTGATGTTCTAGGTTTAATAAATCAATAACTGTTTCATCTCTATTATCATGGGTAGCTGATATAACTCCATCTGGCTTATTCATCATTAGATATATGTATTTACGATATAGTACTTCTTCACCATTAATTTTTATAACAGATTTTTCAGGGTCAACAAGCATGGCGCTATCTTTTACTATTAGACCATCAACTTCTATAATTCCCTTTTTGGCAAAAGATTTAACATCTTTTCTGCTTCCGTATCCTAAATTAGAAATTACTTTATCTAATCTTTCCAAATTATTCACTCCAATCGTTTGTTTACTTTAATTTATACATTGATTTATTGTACCATAATAATAAATATCTTAACACATGCATATATAACTTGTAATTTATCTACTTCATTTTTATTTTTAATAAAACTAGTAGGATTTATACAAATTATAATATTTATAAAAGAAAACCATGCATAAATGAAATTATTTCATATGCATGGTTTTCTTTCAATAGATTTATATCCACTGTACAATAGAATTTAATGGCTGTCTTGTTTTTTCATGTGGTTCTTTGGCACGGTATCCAAAGCTAGCCATAACTGAGACACCAAAGTGTTCAGTATCTAAAATACCTTCATTTTTAAGAATTTCTTCTACTTTTTCAATATTAAATCCTTCAATTGGGCATGAATCAATTTGCAAGAAAGCTGAAGCAGTTAGCATGTTTGCTAGAGCAATGTAAGTTTGTTTACTTGCCCAGTCAAAAATTGCACGATCACTTTCAAGTAAATTGAAATCATTCTTCTCAAAGCTTTCGAAAGCTGATTTTCTTTGATTGGCTACATCTTCAGGAAGATTTTGAACTTCAGACATAATTTTAGTTATATATTCAGAATTATAAATTGTATCAACTTTTTTACGAGCAAGAAGAATTACAAAGTGACTAGCCCCATTAAAGCTATTCTGAGCTCCCCAAGATACAGGAAATAATTTTTCTTTAAGAGATTTATTTTGAACTACAAGGAATTTCCAAGGTTCAAAACCGAATGAGCTTGGAGAAAGGCGCCCAGCTTCTAATATAGTATTAAAATCTTCTTCAGATACTGTTTTTGTAGGGTCAAATTGCTTACAAGCATGACGAAATTGAAATGCATCTATAATTTCTTTGTTTTTGTTATTCATTTAAAAACCACCTCTTATCTAAGTATAAGTTGAGTCTAACACACTTGGATACTTCATTGAAGTACGCACAAATTTGATATATAATATAAATGAACTTACCTAAGTATCTATTTTATACTAAAGGAGCTAAAAGTATGCATGAACAAGTTATATATCCAGATTGCCCCAATCATCCATGCCCAGTAGAGACAACACTAAATATAATTAGTGGTAAGTGGAAGGGCATTATTTTATATCGTTTATTAGGCGGCAAGAAACGATTTAATGAATTAAAGAAATTGATTCCAAATGTTACACACAGAACATTAACACTTCAATTGCGTGAACTTGAAAGAGATAAAATATTAAAACGTACAGTTTATGCGGAAGTTCCTCCAAGAGTTGAATATGAGTTGACGGTTCTTGGCCAGTCTATGTCACCGATAATTAAATCTATGTATGATTGGGGGCTGAATTATCAATCAGAATTAAAGTCTTAGAAAAGAAATAAAATATTTAATTAGCGTTTTAATGAGAATAAAAATTTAAGACTATATTAAAATAATAAAATAAAAAAAGCATTGACAAAAAAATATTAAAATTCTATAATTAATTCGTACCCGAACGAACGAGGTGGTAAAAATGAAAAACAAATGTATCGTTGGAAGAATGAGTATAATTGTTGAAGCGTCCAACAAATTTTTGACAAAAAAAATAAAGGATGAGCGACTACCTATATTGCAAAATCACGCAGCACTATTTGATATATTACCTGAAGATGGTTCGAAGTTGCTTTTTAATGAAATAGCAAGCACATGGAAAATATCAAAATCATCTTTATCTGACATCATAAATAAGTATGAGAGTCAGGGGTTAATAAACAAGTGCATGTGTAGCGAAGATAAGAGAAGTGTATATATAAGTTTGACTCCTGAAGCTGTAGTTATAAAGCAAGAACTTCAAGTTATGGAAAGAGAATTTCTAGATATAATATTAAAAGATTTTGGTGAAGATGAAAAAAAGGTCTTTGAAGATAATATAGATAAAGCTCTTAAAAATATAATAAAAATGCTCTAAAGGCATTTTTTTTAAATAGATAATTCGTACGCGTACGAAGAATATAAGAGAAGGAGTGTAGATTATGAAAGAATTAATAATGAAATCACTAGATAAAATTAGACCAATGCTGCAAAGAGACGGAGGGGACGTTGAATTAGTGGATGTGAGCAACGATGGAGTTGTAAGTGTAAAAATGCAAGGGGCTTGTGGAAATTGTCCAGGAGCAATGATGACAATAAAAATGATTATTGAGCAAAAATTAAAGGAAGAGGTTCCTGGAGTTACAGAAGTCATAGGAGTGTAAAACTAAAGAGTTTAATAAGTTAATGTAAATAAAATGTTTTTAAAGTTGGCATATACTTCGTACGCGAACGAAGTATATGCTGAAAAGATTCGTTCGGGTACTAAATGAAATATAAAAAACATATAGAAATTATAATTAAGATATTAAGGTAGATACTAAAATATTAGGGAGGGGTAATATGTTTAATTCAATAAGAAAAAGATTAATCTTTAATTTTGTTTTAATAGCAGCAATAATAACTTTAATTTGTATAACTTTCTTTTCATACCAAATGGTAAATGGAATACAAAACCAAATGAAAGCAGATGGAATTATTTTAGTTAATAATATAAAAGCAAATATAGAAAGTGTAGGAGTTACAAATACAGATAAAATACAGGGAATAATAGATCAAACATATAAATATTCAGATGGAGAATTATGCTACATAGGTGTAATATCAAGTGATAAGACTCTTGTTGCAGGAACATCGAAGGAATCAATTGGAGAGAAGATTGATTCAACAGGATTAGATGCAGTATTTAAAGGTGATACAGGAGCATATATGTACGAATGGAAGGGGACTCCTGCATATAATGTAACAGTTCCTGTCAAAGACGGAGATGATATAGGATATGCTCTTTCAATCGGAATTTCTGTTGATAACATGCAAAAGTCTATTAGAAGCACTATTATAAAAAGCATAATTTATGCCATAGTAGTATTGATATTAGCAGCTGTTGTAGGAGTATATATAGGAAGGCGAATTGCGAAACCTATAGAAATTATTAAGGATGTTATTGAAAAAGCAGGGAATGGAGATTTTACAGCAGAATATAAAATTACAGGTAAAGACGAAATAGGAAAATTAGCAGCTGCAAGTAGTAAAACTAGAAAGAGCATGAGGGAGCTTGTTAGAAAAACAAAAGTAATATCAGAAAGTTTGGCTAAACTATCAAAGGATATTGAAATTGGTGGCAGCACTGTAGCATCCTCTAGTGAAGAAATCGCAACTTCAGTAACTAATGTATCTCAAGAAGGTATAAAGCAAGCAGAAGCGTTAGAAGAGGCTGTTAGCTTATTAGAAAGTTTTTCAGTAGATTTAGATAATGTGGATAATAAATTGACATTATTATCTGATGGTGGAAAAGTCATAAAAGAGGATACAAATAAGGGGGCAGAAACTATAAATAAGCTAGCGAACACTATTGATGATATGTTAAATTCATTTTCGGTATCAAGAGCGAAGGTTGAAAATTTAGATAAAACTATATCGCAGATTAATTCTATAGTTGATGTTATAAATGGAGTTGCCAAACAAACAAATCTTTTAGCATTAAATGCATCTATTGAGGCAGCAAGAGCAGGGGATGCTGGAAAAGGATTTTCAGTAGTGGCAGAAGAGATACGAAAGCTTGCAGAAGAGGTATTAAATTCATCAAAAAGTATAACTCAATTAATAAATACAGTCATGAAGGAGACTCATGATGTTTCTAATACTACAGAGGTCGTAACTAAAATAGTAGAAGAAAGTAAAAATGATATTAATACTGTAACAACCTCATTTAAAGGAGTTATTAGCAAGGTTAATAATATTCCTAGTGATATTAATATGGTTCATGTGGTACTTCAAGAAACTATGAAAGGAAGAAATAAGATCTTGAATACAGTTGAAAATATAGCTTCAAAATCACAAGAAATATCAGCCCTTTCAGAAGAGGTTACAGCAGCTACAGAAGAGCAAGCAGCTATAACAAATGAATTTTCTATAACAGCAAAAAAACTAGTTAATATTTCATCGGTATTAGAAAAAGACATCTTAAACTTTAGAATATAGTTCCTTATATTGTTGAAGTATAAAAGTTAGAGTGATTAATATATGATGGGTAAAAGTATTAAATTACTAAGTAATGCGTGAGTAACACTTGATTAAAAATATCAAGTGTTTTTTTATTCCTAAAAATTTATAATTTCGTTAATTAGATATAGACTAACCTAGAATATATGTAATTAAAATAATATTTTAGTTAGGTTAATGATTTAAACATAAGCACATATGGTATAATATTTAAGGATTGGGAAAGGAGGAATAAGTAAATGGATTTAAAATCATTACTTAATAAAGAACAATATGAAGGGGCAACTACAATTGATGGGCAGGTACTTATTTTAGCTGGAGCTGGTTCAGGTAAAACAAGAGTTTTGACACATAGAATGGCACACATGATTGAAGATTTAGATATTGCACCTTATAGTATATTAGCTATTACTTTTACAAATAAGGCAGCAAAGGAAATGAAGGATAGAGTTAAGGCACTTATTGGTGAAAGAGCAGAAAATATGTGGATATCCACTTTCCATTCAACTTGTGTTAGGATACTAAGAAGAGAGATAGATAAGATAGGCTACAAAAGTAGTTTTACTATATACGATAGCTCAGATCAAAAGACATTAGTTAAAGAGTGTATGAAAACACTTAATATTAATGATAAAGATATAACAGAACAAGAGATAATGGGAAAGATAGGAAAAGCTAAAGATAGAATGCAAAGTGTTAGAAGCTTTATGTTAGAAAATGAAGCTAACTTTAGGGAAAAGAAAATTGCAGATGTTTATGAAATGTACCAAAAGAGGTTAAAAGAAAACAACGCGTTGGATTTTGATGATTTAATTTTCAAAACAGTTGAGCTTTTCAAAAATAATCCTGAAGTATTGGAGTTTTACCAAAATAAATTCAAATATATAATGGTTGATGAGTATCAGGATACTAATGGCGCTCAATATGAGTTGGTTAAATTACTTGCTTCAAAATATAAGAACATATGTGTTGTTGGAGATGACGATCAGTGTATTTACCAGTGGAGAGGTGCGGATATTCAAAATATACTAGATTTTGAAAAAGATTATCCGGGAGCTAAAGTAATTAAGCTAGAACAAAATTATAGATCAAAAGGAAATATACTAAGCGCAGCTAATGTGGTAATTGTTAATAATGCAAATAGAAAAAGCAAAGTATTAAGGACTGAACAAGAACCAGGAAATAAAATCAAAATATATAGGGCCTATGCTGATAGTGATGAAGGGGACTTTGTTAGTAAACAAATCTTAGATATAAAGAATAAAGAAGATAAAAATTACAATGACTTTGCTATACTATACAGAACAAATGCTCAGTCGAGAATTTTTGAAGAAAGTTTTAGAAGGAAGGGAGTCCCTTATAAAATAGTAGGAGGCACAAGATTCTATGACAGAAAAGAGATAAAAGATGTATTAGCATATTTAAAAGTTATTGTTAATCCTCAAGATGATATTAGCATTAGAAGAATAATAAATGTACCTAAGAGGAGCATTGGTGATGCAACTGTTGCAAAGGTTCAAGAATTTGCAAGCAGCTTTGAGTTTGATTTATGGGACGCATTAGCTGAAGTAAGGAGCATTCCAACATTAACGTCAAGAAATGTTTCAACAATTGAACCCTTTGTTGCGCTCATGGAAAATTTCATGGAACTCAGTGAGACAGTCCCTGTTTCAGTACTTATTGAATCAATATTAAAAGATACTGGATATCTAAAACAATTACAGGAATCAAATGAAATTGAAGACAAGAGTAGAATTGAAAATTTAAAAGAGCTTGTTTCAGATGCAGCTGATTTTGAAAAGAACAATGAAGACAAATCGTTATCTGCTTATTTAGAGAGAGTTTCTCTAGTTCAGGATACAGATAAGATTGAAGAGGAAGATGATGCAGTAGTATTAATGACAATCCATAGTGCAAAGGGGTTGGAGTTCCCCGTTGTATTTATGGTTGGTATGGAAAATGGTATTTTTCCAGGGAATGCGTCATTTGAAAAAGAATCAGAGATGGAAGAGTCAAGAAGATTATGTTATGTTGGTATAACTAGAGCAAAACAGACATTGTTTATGACTTCGGCAGAGGTTAGAAGAGTATTTGGTAAAACAGTAGCATATCCTCAATCTGATTTTATTAATGAAATAAAGCCAGACTTAAAAGAATATGTTGGAGTTAAAAAGGAAAGTGCTAAAAGCAGGGAGAAGATTATGCAAAGCAATTCCTACACTAACCCACACAGTTTAAGAAATAGTGTTACAGGTAATAGAGCATATACTCTTAATAATGGCGGGATTAATAATGTAATTGATAGAAGTACTATGAATGAAATGGCTAAAGAATATATATCTGTTAGTGAAGCAACCCTTGGAAGAAAGGTAATTCATGAAAAGTTTGGAAAAGGAACAATTGTGGCTGTCCAGGATTCAGGTAACGATAAGAAATTAACGGTTGCGTTCGATAAACAAGGTGTTAAGTCATTATTATTATCTTTTGCAAAACTTAAAATGATTTAGTGGAGATTTGGAGGCTAATATGGATAAGATTGAAAGAATAAAAGAACTTGTTGAAAAGTTAAATAGATATTCATATGAATATTATTCTTTAGATAGTCCATCTGTAAGCGACAAGGACTATGATGAAAAATACTACGAACTTCAAGAGCTAGAAAGAGAAATGGAATATGTACTTCCTTATTCGCCTACATTAAGAGTTGGGGATGTAGTGCTAGAAGGATTTAGGAAGTATACACATAAAGCAAGGCTTTGGAGCCTAGATAAAGCGCAAAGTTTGCAAGAAATTATAGATTGGCATAATAGAAATGTTAAGTTTGTAGAAGAGGCTAGGGGCAGAGGAGAAAATCTGCCTGATCTAAAGTATGTTGTTACAAAGAAATTTGATGGATTAACAATTAACTTAACATATAATACTGAAGGTATACTTGAAATAGCTGCAACAAGAGGAACAGGAAGTATTGGTGAAGAAGTTACAGCACAGGTCAAAACAATAAAATCAATTCCACTTAAAATTAATAGCAATGATATTTTAGAAGTTCATGGAGAAGCTATTATGACGCAAGAAGCGTTTAATAAATATAATGAGACTTCTGATACACCACTAAAGAACTTAAGAAATGGGGCTGCAGGCGCTTTAAGAAACTTAAATGTAAAAGAAACTGCACGAAGGAATCTTTCGGCTTTCTTTTATGATGTAGGCTATAAAGAAGGAACTCCATTTAAGACTTATATGGAAATGATGGAGTTTATAAAACGGCAAGGGCTCCCTGTTGATGATTATATAAGGGTATGTACGTCTATAGAAGAAATTGAGAAAGAGATAGATTATGTAAGAGATATTAGATTTGATTTAAATTATGATATAGATGGATTAGTAATTGCAATAGATGATATTAGAACAAGAGAATTGATAGGATATACAGTAAAGTTCCCTAAATGGGCGATTGCATTTAAATTTGAAGCCCAAGAAGCAACAACTAAACTTTTAGATGTTGAATGGAATGTTGGAAGAAGTGGTAGAGTTGGTCCAACAGCAATATTAGAACCAGTGGAACTTGCAGGCGTTACTGTTAAAAGAGCGACTTTAAATAATATGGATGATATTGCGAGAAAAGGTGTTAGAATTGGTGCAGAAGTATTTGTAAGAAGAAGTAACGATGTTATACCAGAGATAATGGGGATAGTACCAGAATCTTTAGAAGGTTCAGAGGAAATATCAGTTCCAGAAGTTTGTCCTGCTTGTGGCAGTCATTTAGTGTTAAATGGAGCTCATTATTTTTGTGAAAATACTTTATCTTGTAAGCCTCAATTAGTTAAAACTATAGTTCATTATGCTTCAAGAGAAGCAATGAATATAGCTGGTTTTTCAGAAAGAACAGCGGAACAACTATTTGAAAAACTTAATATTAAATCTATTTCTGATTTGTATAAACTGAAAGAAGAGGATTTAATAGGATTAGAAAAGTTTGCAGCTAAGAAAGCGCAAAATCTTCTGGAAGCTATCGAAAAAAGTAAAGATTGTGAGTTATACGCATTTATATATGCCTTAGGAATTCCAAATGTAGGAGTAAAGACTGCAAAAGATTTAGTTAGCAGATTTGAATCTATAGAAGGCTTGAAAAATGCAACCTTTGAAGAACTCGTTGGAGTTCAGGATGTCGGAGATATAGTTGCTCAAGGGGTTTTGGCATTCTTTAAAGAGGAAAAGGTTTTACAAACAATTGAAGAATTATTATCTCTAGGTGTCAGTCCTAAATATGAAGAAAAAGAAGTGATAGCAAGTGCTTTTGAAGGAAAGACTGTTGTTGCAACTGGTTCACTTAAAAATTATTCTAGAACTGAGATAAAAGATAAACTTGAAAGCTTAGGAGCAAAGGTTGCAGGAAGTGTTAGTAAAAAAACGGATTATGTAATAGCAGGAGAAGCTGCAGGATCAAAATTAACTAAAGCAGAGGAACTAGGAATCAAGATCCTTTCGGAAGATGAGTTTGAAGAAATGCTAAGGAGGTAGAGTATGAAAAAATTAATAAATTTGCTTGAATTTATATCAGCTTTTATAACAAGCATCTTAATAATTTGTACTTTTTTGACAACATATCAATTTTATTATGTTGGTCAGATTTTTAATTCATACTTACCGATACAACTTGGAGTCTGTATCACTATGGCAATTTTAGCAATTAGGTTTCTTATTAACGAGACAGGAAAAAAGAGAATAGTATATTGTATCTTAAGCTTTTTAATATCAATTTCTTTAATTTTCTTTATGATAAATTTAATTAAGTAATAAAATATTGATTAAAACCAACTTAGCAGCTGTTGATTTGCAACAGAAGTTTTTGATTAAGGAACTGACTCAAAGTTATTTAAAAACATTTGAGTCAGTTTTTTGATTAGACAAAGTAAATTGTGGAAATAATTCTTAATATAAATTAAGGCAAAGGGTGTAATTATGAAAAGAATTTTTTTCTATGCAATTATGTTAAGTTTTATAATATTATTTTGTTTAGGATTTGTGAACAAAGAAAGTAACAATTTATCTACTGATGATTCGCAAGAAGCAATAAGTTATGGTATAAATGAGATCCCAGAAGATTTAGAAAAGGTTACTAATTTATCTAAACGCCATGAGGACATTATATGTGCAGTAAGCAAAGGGCTGGTTTCTAAAGATGTGGATAATAAAATAGTACCATCTTTGGCAAGTGAAATTACAAAAAGCAAGGATGGCATTCAATATGAGTTTAAAATTAGAGATGATATTTTTTGGAGTGACGGAAGTAAAATAACTCCCAATGATATAGCTACTTTTTTTAAAGAGCTACTTAAAGAAGAAGATGAAGAAAATATACAAGCATTGCTTAATGTTTATGGAGCAAAAGAATTCAGAGATGGGAAAGTTGTATATGAAACTGGAGTTGCAATAAAAGGAAATGAGAATTCTGTTATCATTAGATTGAATAAAGCGGATGATAATTTCTTAAGCGAATTGACCAAACCACAGTATACACTAAGAAAATATTTAATAATGTGGCGTAATATGAAAAATAGTTACAATACACTAATTTACTCTGGTGATTATAAGATTGATTCATTTAACAAAGATCAGGTTGTCTTAAAAAGAAATGAGAATAATAATAAAAGTGGTATAGATACTATTAAAATATTAAATGATGATAGTGTAGAAACATCTATGGCATCATATGAAGTCAAAGAAAGGGATATTGTAATAAATCCACCAGAAAGTGAACTTAATAAATTATCAGAGCAGAAAAAATTAATAACACTTCCAGAGACAAAAGGAACATATTTAGTCATTAACAGTAAAAGTAACTCTATTCCTCTTCAAGGAAGAAGAGATATTTATAATGATGTATGTAAAGCTACAGAATCGTATCAAAATTCAAATAATAAAGAATTTGAACTTGCAGAGGGAAGTTTTTTTAGGGAGGATAAACAGGACCTAACAAAATTGCAAGCAAGGAAAGTTATTAGCAATAAAGAAGGTGAATGGAACAAACCTAAGATATTAACATTACTATGTGAAGATACTGATGAGAATAGAATTTTATGTAGAACAATCGAAGACTGGTTTAAAAATAATACAAATATAACAATAAAATATAGTTTAGTAAAAGAAGAATTCGAAGATGAAGAATTGAAAAAAAGATACGATATGATTTTGGTTAATAATAATGCCAATTCATCTGACAAAACAGATTTTTATAATAACTTTAAAAAATATCTAACTGAAGACCAGAATAAATTGTTGGAAAAGTTATTAATCACTAAGAATAATGGAGATTATTCAAGCTTAGAAGAAAATCTATTTGATAACTACGATATTCTTCCGTTGGTGTTTTATAATGAAAATATAGCAATTTCTGATAAGATATCTGATCTAAAATTAGATGGAAATGGTAATATAAATTTTGCTACAATACAATAGCAATAGTCTTAAGGTTAAGATTAATGATTGTCTAGAGCATATGTTTTCAATACAACGTATTATAACTATCCTTATATGTAAATCTTATATTTTGATTTACATATAAGGATAGTTTTTTGTCATATCCATATCTATGAATCTTAAAACTTTTTCTTACTGTGTGGATGTTGTGCTTTATTTTTCTTTAGTTTTTTATTTTTAACAGAATGATTAATTTTAGTCGTACTATCATTATTTAATGAAGCTATATTAGTATTTTTTTTGAAAGTATTAAAGCTATTGAGTACAGGTTGTTTAAAGTCAACAGGATCTTCTGATTTTGATAAGTTTAATTGTGTCTTTAAGTTACTTACATTACTCTCTGGACTAGATGTAGCTAATGGATTATTAGAGTTATTTTCATTTGCGTCAGTTGTTGCAAAACCAGTATTTGAGTCAATAGAGCTATCTAAATCAGAGAGTCTTTCTAATCCTAATGGTGGGATAAATTCCATAAAATCTTCAACCATATCTTTAAGAAGGTAGATAATCATAAAGAAGTTGAATATATTTTTGCTACTATCAAAAGAAGTTCTTTTAGTAGTTAATGAATCTTTTTTCTTTGAATAACTTAAGCTTTTAACAAATACAGGAGCTAAACCTGTGCTTTTAGGAGTAGGTAATACTGGCATTCTAAAATATATCTCATCTAACATATCATCAGAACGTAGGCTTAATCTCTTATATCGTTCTACCTCGTCTAAGGTTGGTGCTTCAGGCCAACTTGTTAAAAGACCGCCGTTTACGAAGAATTTTCTATAAAGACCAGAAATAATAGGTCGTAGTTCTGAAATCCTATCTTCTTGAAATGAATACATAAGTAAACATAAAAGGTATAGATTAATTTCAATGCAAGAGTATTTACTATCTTTCTTATCAGACAATTTTATAAATATATTTTTATCTGTATCATATAAACCAATCAGTTTTTCAGTAATTTCTTTAGAAAATTCTTTAAAAGAAATTATTTCTGTATGTTTATAAGCTTCCATTAGACAGATAGAAAATAATGCACAATCATCTATAGAATCCATATAGTAATCTTTTTCTTGAAATTTAGAAATCAAAAAGTCACCCAAGTCTAAAATTAATTCTTTCGCATTTTGTGAACACGAATATTTATAATGAATATTTAGAGCGAGAAAAATTTGTATACATTCACTAAACGATAAATCATATAATACAGAATTATAAGTTTTAAACATATCTAGAATTTCGTTTGAAAATGCAGCATAATCTTTGCTAAGTTCATCGCTATCATTATAATGTGAGTATAGTAAGTAAGCAGCCATCATAAAAGCTTGATCTGAAAATTTAAATTTATCATCTTTATCTATTAAAGAAAATCCCTTAGAATTTCCATCAGATATATTTTTTTTATCTACAAATAAGCCTTCATTATTTCGTAAGTTTTCAGAATAGAATTGTAACTGCTCTCTAGCAAGGAATTTAAATGGTTTCTCAAGAGATACTATATTTCTTTTTCCATCACTATAATGTGAATAATATTCGCTTAATTCAAGTAAACATAAAGTCATAAGAGCACTAGTAGAAGGGCTTATTTCCTTTTTAAAACTTGCCTCATCAAAACTAGGGCTGCTTTTACTATGAATAAATAACGGTGAAGCTTTTCTGTATAAGCATAATAGTGGAGAAAAATTATTTAATATGCTAATATCTTCTATAGGAGATTTTTTTGAAGCTCTAGTTTGAGCTAAAATTCCGCATTTAGAGTTTAGAACCAAAGTCTTTATTGATTCTTTGGATAAGTAAAAAAGTTGACCACTAATTTCTTTTTGGGAAAGACTGTTCATCCTAAAAAATGGTCCTATATATCTCAATGTATAACACCTCTCATAAAATTCTCATCTTATTCATTAATATGAAATTTGTAAACAAAAAGTACATAAAATAAAAATAAAAGGAGATTTTTTATAATGAAGGAAGGAAAATTAGATTTCGAGGATTTGAGAAATATCATATTAAATAATAAAACAATTAAGAGAAAGGAGGTAAAGATTAGAAATGATGTTGGAGAAGATTGCTCTATTATTGATTTTGGAGAATATGAAGGAATATTTTCTACAGATCCGATAACAGGAGCAAGTGAGAATGTTGGGAAACTAGCAGTACATATTAATTGTAATGATATAGCATCAGCAGGTGGAGAGCCTATAGGTATTTTAGTTACAATATTAGCGCCAACATCATCAACATTACAAGAGATAAACGAAATCATGAAGGAAATTAATGAAGAAGCAGCTAAGATTAATGTAGAGATTATAGGAGGACATACAGAAGTAACAAGTGCAGTAAATAAGATGGTTATATCCGTAACAGTGATAGGAAAAAATTTAAAAGGTAAATCTGTAAAAACTGCAGGAGCGCAATTAGGAGATGACATAATAGTAACTAAAACATTAGGGTTAGAGGGCACATATATCTTAATAAATGACCATAAAGCAAGAATTGAGAAAATTTTATCAAAAGAAGAGATAGAATTTGGAAGTAATTTAATCAATAAGCTAAGTGTTCTTAGAGAAGGAAAAATAGGCGGAGAATTTGGCGTTAATTCAATGCATGATATAACAGAAGGAGGACTACTTGGAGGACTTTTTGAGGTTGCTATGGCATCAAATAAAGGCTTTAAAATATTTAAAGAGAAAATACCAATGTTGGATATAACTAAAAAGGTTTGCATGGAATTTAAAATAGATCCACTTAGGTTAATATCGTCTGGGAGTATGCTTATTACTACTAAAAATGGTGGAGGGTTTATAAAACTTCTAAATGAAAGTGGAATTGAGGCTAGTATAATAGGAAAGATATGTGAGAGTGGAGCATTATTAATAGATAATGATAATGAAATAGAGGTTGAACCACCTAAAAGAGATGAATTATTTAACATACAGTAAGAATTCTAAAAGATTAATGTGTTTTAAGTAATTTAGTTGTAGTTATATAAAAGTTATTTAGGAATATATAGCGTTAGTTAGGTTACTTAAAAATGAAAAAGTGATACTATTATTAGTGATAGAAAGGCAAAAGAACTAGTGATTTTAAAGCACCTTATAGGGTAATTATGGAATTTGAAATTTTTATTGTAAATGAGCAAAAGGAGATATATAATGAAAAAATTAATATTAGCTAGTAATAATAAGAAAAAGATTAAAGAAATGAAAGAAATATTAAAAGATATAGATATAGAAGTTAGATCATTGGAAGATGAGTGTATAAACATAGATGTAGTTGAAGATGGAAAAACATTTGAAGAGAATGCAAAAAAGAAAGCAAAGGAAATATATGAATATTTGTTAGAAAGAAAAGATAATAATTTTATTGTATTAGCAGATGATTCAGGGTTAGAGGTAAATTACTTAAATGGGGAGCCTGGAATTTATTCTGCTAGATATGCAGGGGAACATGGAAATGATTCGAAAAACAATGAAAAGCTTTTAAACAAGTTAAAAGGAGTTTTAAAAAGCAATAGAGGAGCTAAGTTTATTTGCCAATTAGCTATGTTTACAGATAAGGGGGAGTATTTTAAAGTTACAGGTGAAGTGGAAGGATATATTATAGAAGAACTACATGGAGATGGCGGATTTGGATATGATCCATTATTTTTCTACGAACCATTAGATAAAACTTTTGCTGAGTTAACTTCAGAGGAGAAAAATGAAATAAGTCATAGAGGAAAGGCATTAAAGGAATTAAAAAAGGTAATTATTAAACTAATTTAATTTATTTAGAAAGTCATTCTAGATAGATAGGTTCTTTACTATATAAGAGTTAAATGAATAATAATGCAGGAGGAGAAATTAAATTATGTTAATTGCAGTTGTAAGTGATACACATAGGATGACTAAATATATTAATTTGGCTAAGGGACTAATAAAGGATGCCGATATTTTGATACATCTAGGAGATAACATTGATGATGCGGAATTATTAGAAAATACTTTTAAAGGAAAAGTATATGCTGTTGCAGGTAATTGCGATTATTCAACTAAGTATCCAAAGGAATCTGTTATAGAAGTGAATGGAAAAAAGATATTTTTTACACATGGTGATCTGTATGGGGTAAAGAGTTCTATGAATAATATCTATTATAGGGGAAGAGAATTAAATGCTGACATTGTGTTATTCGGTCATACACATCAACAATTAGTAGAGAAAGAAGATGATATGATATTAATGAATCCAGGAAGTATATCATTACCTAAATTTAAAGGGAGATGTATAGGGTTTATAAACATCGATAATAATGGGGAAGTAGACGCATATTTAAAAGAAATTAGGGCATAATGATTAAATATTTAAATTTATTATGAAAAATTATAGAAAAGGTATTGACGAAACAGATTTGATATTGTAGAATAATCATTGTCGCTGAGAGATGAGTGACAAGTTAAAAAACTGGTTGAGATTCTCGGGGTGTGGCGCAGCTGGGAGCGCGCGTGGTTTGGGACCATGAGGTCGCAGGTTCAATCCCTGTCACCCCGACCATTAAAAGATTAATATTTGCGGGTATCGTATATCGGTAATACTCCAGCCTTCCAAGCTGGAAAGGTGGGTTCGATTCCCACTACCCGCT
>NZ_JAKGTE010000045.1:0-38278 GCF_022324665.1 Clostridium sp. YIM B02500
TTCGCGAAATTATTATATCACAAAGGGATGACTTATTTATTTTTTACAAATTCTGTTTATTCAACAACCTAATAGAATAATATATAAATAAATATATATTAGGATATTTTCAATTTAAAAGTTTAAGTAATTAAAAATATAATATCGTAGTTTATTGATAATAGTATGATTCATAAAAATCGTTTCCTTCATATAGGTAACAGCAAATCTATATGAAGGAAACTTTAAGTATTTTATATTAATATATATACTTAATTTATATTTTTATTCATTAACACCATTTACTATTTGATAATTGCTCATCTTTTATTTTACCTTCAAATCCTTTTACAGTATAATGCTCTGTTAAAACTTCAGGGTCATAAGAAATATATCCACCTTGATAATCATAATAACCATCATTCATTTTATCAGACTCACGTTTTTTATTTTCTTCACTCATAATATCCACTCCCTCTTTATTTAAAGTAGTATTTATTACAGTAAATTCTTACTTAGATGTAGATGTCCATTGATTATTAGTAGCAGTTTTTTCATGTTTATGTGTAGACTCTTCTTTGTCATAAGTACGTGGTACAGAATCCCATTGATTACACCCTGCACTTTTTTGTTCGCTAAGTTCTTCTTTGCTAGATAAATCCGAATTACTAGTGCCACCTGTACTAGAAAAGCTTTGAAGATTGTTTGATTTTGATTTTGATTCATTACTCATTATAAGCACTTCCTTTCTACAAGAATATATTGTGCACTATTGTAGACTTTTATCCTTATTTTAATTATCCTCATTTTTCATTTTTATCATATTCTAGATTATTTAATACTTCTAAAAACATATTATACATTTCTACCTTACTGTCTTCATTTGAAAGAATTTTGAGCCCAAATACTAAAATCAATACAATATATATGCCCAAGAAAGTCGGACTAAGTTTTTTTATATAATTATCTATATAAGAAAAAATGCCACTTGCTGTTAATCCTGCTAAAATTGATGCACCTATTCCACATCCTCCAAAGGTATATGAGTCTAACTTCGATTTAATATAAATTCTTTCAATGCTAATATCTAGATAACTTTCTTGAGAATAGTAATTATAAATCTTTCTATATAGTAGGAATTTCGCCTTGACTTTATCCTCATTAATTTTTAATAATCTTCTTTGGTAATCTTTATACTTTTCTATCATTTCAGGAGTATATATCTTGAAATCATTTGAATTTACTTTTTTTGAAGATTTATTATATTTTAGTTTAATTAAATTATTTTTTTCCATCTATATTCTTCCTTCAAAAATAATAACATCATCATTTTTTATTACTATATAGATATTCAATAAATATATATTAATTGCAAAATAATAGGTTCATAAAAAAAGTATTTTTGCATATCTATTATTATTATTAACTCCTTTTTTAAGAACTCAAAAAAGGAGCTTTCATTTAAAACGAAATACTCCTTTTCTACCATTTACATATTTTCTATAAGCCTAATAACATAGCTTAATGTATAAAAATCTCTATCAATCTCATATCTAATATAATGTAGACCTTCTAAAAGTGTTGATTCATCAAATTTTTCTTTTAGAATTAATAAAGATAACGTATTTATTTTTCCATCTTTAGTATCAAAAACCCTTGATTTTTTTATAAATTCATTTTCCATCACATTTGAAATCAACTTTTCTAATTCATCGCTTATTTCAACTTCTGGCATTGTATCAAAAATTCTGATGTTCTTGTTATCTTTACTTATATTCTTAGCCTTAGTCACATCACAGTTTACAAATATTGTGTTTTTGAATTTAGCATCTTCAAAATTTACTCCATCTAAATTTGCTCCTTCAAATACTGTGTCTTCAAATTTAGCTTCCCTAAACTTGCATCCTTTTAAATTGGATCCTATAAACTCTGCTCCTTTAAAACTACATCTAAAAAAATTACACTTCTTAAAATGAGCCCCTCTTAAGCTGGCAAAATCAAAATTCGAGTTTGAAAAATTACAGTTATAGCATTTACTTCTTTTAAGATTTTTATAAATAAAATTTTTATTAGTTTTCTCCGCATTGTCATAATAAAAATTTTCTGGTGCACTTCTGTTTATCGACATTTTATCTATCCTTCCGTATTACAAATAAATATTTTTAGTAGTTTACAATAACAATGTATTTATATATTAATAAAATAATGATAACTTATTTTTATAACTTGTCCTCCTTAAATCTTTCTATATTTATCTAATTCTATCATATAAAACTAGATAAATCTTTATAATAGGAAAATTTCTATCTCAAAATATATGTAAGTAAATTTAGTAGAATGGAATTCCACTAAATTTCTATTAATTTTTACTTAATATTTTGAGATAGATTAAATTTTAATGTTTTTGATTAATTGTAATATCTCTCCCCCTAGATACCACCTTGTTTGTTGTTTCTTCTCTCTCTACAAAAGATTTAACTTTAGATTGCGACATATCTCCAGTTTTTTGTATCGATTTTTCCTTCTTTTTATATGTCAATTATATCATCTCCTCTCTTATTTATATTATTAGTTTTGCAATAATACTTATGTAACATAATAATAAATATTATTTGATAAATTATGTTATATGATGTAATATATTAATATATAGTTAAAAATTTCAGAATATAAAGTTAAACTTTTATACTATAGGGTATAGTTTTTCTGAACTTTTTTAAATTATGTTAATTATAATGTTTTTATTTATGGGAGGTATTAGTATGTTAAGTGAAAAACTGATCGCAAAACTAAATGAGCAAGTTAATTTTGAAATTTATTCAGCCTATACTTATTTATCAATGGCTTCTTACTGCGAATCTATTGATTTAAGTGGGTTTGCCAATTTTTTCAAAGTTCAATCCCAGGAGGAATTATTTCATGCAATGAAGTTCTATGACTACATATTTCAGAAAAATGGAACTGTAACTTTAGAACAAATTGAAAAACCACATTCTGATTTTGACAATATCCTGAATGTCTTTGAGGCAGGTTATGAACATGAGCAAATGGTAACTAGCAGGCTATATAAAATTGCAGATATAGCTACTGAGGAAAAAGAACATTCAACAATCGGTTTACTTAATTGGTTTATTAACGAGCAAGTTGAAGAAGAAAATACATTTAACACTATAATCAAAAAGATTAGGAGATGCGAAAATAACTCTGCAGCATTGTATATGTTAGACGACGAACTTGCTACAAGAGTATATACGCCCCCTACAACAACTAATGCTTAAATTATTATAAAAAATACAGAGCTAGTAAAGAATTCTTTACTAGCTCTTATCACTTTATTAGCTAAAAAGTTATAGAATATTCCAAAACAAATCACAAACTTTTAATATAAAGTTACTGTTTTAACGTACCCTCTAGCCAATTTATAAATTGAATTGCTGTTCGTGGCGAACGAGCATTATACCATCTTACCCATTTCAATGCTTCTGCATGCAAATATTCCTTCTCAACTTTAATCCCTCTTGCTTCTGCTACTCCATCTATTATCTTTAAGAATTCTTTCTGATCAGGCGAATAGAACGATACAGTCATACCAAATCTATCTGCTAGAGAAAGTTTTTCTTCAATTGTGTCATTAGCATGCACATCATCACCAGATCTTTCGCTAAATGTTTCTTTTACTAGGTGTTTTCGATTGGTTGTTGCATAAATTAGAATATTGTTTGATCTATTCTCTACTCCACCTTCTAATATTGTCTTTAAAGCTGAATAACTAGCTTCTCCTTCTTCAAATACTAAATCATCAACAAAAATTATAAATTTTAAATTCTTACTTTTAAGTATCCTAATTATCTTCGTAAAATCGCATAATTTATTTTTATCAACTTCAATAAGCCTTAAGCCATCATCGTAATACTCATTTATAATAGCTTTTACAGTTGAAGATTTACCAGTTCCTCTTGATCCATATAGTAGCATATTATTCGCTTGATATCCATTTAAAAACTGTTTTGTATTATCTATTATAATCTCTTTTTGATATTCATACCCTACTAAGTTTTCTAGCCTAACTGGATCTGGTGATTCAATACCTCTAAGATAAGGTGCTCCATCTTCGTGTTCCCATACAAACGCTCTATACTCCCCAAATATGCCAGTCCCATATTGCTTGTAGAATTCTACAATGCTCTCCAATGCATCTCCCCAATTATCACAATTTAATATATTTACCTTTAACTTATCAATAGCTTTGCTTGAGATATTACATTCCAAGTCAGAATCAAAATCCATAAGCGACTTAACTATACCTATTTCAAACTCTTTAACGTTTCCTTTAATAATTATAGCATCTTTAATCGCAGAAGATTCTATACTAGATATGTACTGCAAAGCATTTAACTCATAATGCACTTGATTAAAAAGTCTATCACATGAATTTTGTTCGTCAATTATTTTTGTAAATGGATTATTATCGAGAAAAATCATATCAATTATATACTTTTTTAATGATTTTCCATCAGCTTTGTTTAATAGTTCATAAATAAAATCAGTATATAATTCAATGCCCTCTTCCACTGATATATCCTTACTATTAAGGTACTTTAGTAGCGTCTTATATTTTAATAAAACACTGTCATCTTTTAGATTCTTAAAAATACATAATGAATTTATCATTATGCTTGCTTTGTTTATTTGTTCAAATTCTGTATACATACTTGTATGCCCCCTTTATAAAATACGTATAGTAATATATTACTACTCTTAGTGTTGTTTTACTATTCTTTTCTTATTTAAATCACAATGTGTATACGTAAGGAGCGATTATAAATATATTCTTCAAAATTTGTGATTAAACATTATTTTATTATTCTCATGCAATACTATGGAGTATAAATGAATTGTATAAGATTTCAAGCTATATATAAAAGTTGACATAAATGATAATGATGTTATAATTAATATGCGCATTTTAGCGTGGGAGGGTGAGGGAGTTATGAAAGATAGGTTGAAAGGATGGAAAGATTTTTTAAATTAAAAGAAAACAATGTTACAATTAAAAGCGAAACTATAGCAGCGCTGACTTCTTTTGTTGCTGCAGTTTACATCATTATCGTCAATGCCAGTATATTAAGTGATGGTGGCATTTCTATGGAGCCTCTAATCATCGCTACAGCAATATCATCAGCTGTAGGTTGCTTGTTAATTGCTTTAATAAGTAATACTCCACTTATAATTATGCCTGGTATGGGAATTAATGCATTATTCACATATACAATAGTTCATACTCTAGGCTTAAATTATTGCCAAGCATTAGCTTCAGTTTTTGTCTCAGGATTAATATTTGTACTTATAGCAACAACTCCATTATCCAAGTTTATTATTGAAGCTATTCCTCAAAATTTAAAAGAAGCTATTACAGTAGGAATTGGTTTATTTATAACTTTTGTTGGATTTCAAAAATCTAAAATTATAGTATCTGATTCTTCTACTATGTTAAAACTTGGAGATATTACAAGTATTCAAGTACTAGCTTTTATATTCATAATGATTCTAACATTAATCTTATTCCTTAAAAATATACCTGGAAGCTTTTTAATTTCAATTATAGCCGGAACTATATTTTGCATAAAGCTTGGTATCGTTGAAACACAAGGTATAAGTTATACTATGCCAAATTTTAATGAATATAGTAATATACTTTTCAAATTAGATTTTAGTGGAATAAATACAATTAAATTCTGGGTTGGAACATTTTCATTAACTTTAGTACTTGTTTTTGAGAATATTGGGATACTTCATAGCCAGGTTTCAGGAATACTAAAAAAATCAGACAAAACCTCTAACGCTATGATAGCAGTATCATTATCTACAATTGGATGTGCGCTTTTTGGTTCAAGCCCTTCTGTATCAACAGTTGAAGGAACTGCAGGAATAACAGCTGGAGGACGAACAGGTTTAGTTTCATTAATTTCTGGTATACTATTTCTTCTATCAATTTTTTTTATACCGTTTATTTCTATCATACCAGATGTAGCCTTAGCTCCCATTTTAATTATAATAGGCTGTTTAATGAGTCAGAACTTAAAGAATTTAAACTTTAATGATTTAAGCGAACTATTTCCTAGTTTTATGACAATAATATTAATACCATTAACATATAGCATCGTTGATGGTATAGCATTAGGCTTTATATTGTATCCTATTTGCAAGCTGTGTTATAAAAAAGGAAAAGAAGTATCCATTCTGATGTATTTTACATCATTTATTTTCTTATTATATTTCGGTTTAAATTCAGTAATTAAATAATATGAAAATATATGAATCCATATATTTCAATTGATTTTCTACACTCTAAACTTAATTAAAGACTCTGTTTATTAGAGCTTTAAGCGTAAATTTATTATCTATGAAGACTTATAATAAAAAACTGGTCTACACTTTTTTTGTGTATACCAGTTTTTTATTATTGAAATACTTTTTTTCCTAGCAAAGCAAAACTTTGAAGGAGCAAAAAACATTTAATGTCAAATTTCTCCTTACTCTGTATAAGTTCTTTAGCTTCATCTTGAGATATTAGAAGTGCCTCAATACATTCATCGTCTTCAAGGTGTTCATCACTTATTTCGCCTTCACAAGTACAATAAACCATAGCTAACGATTCATCTGTCATTCCTGCAGAAACATACACCTTATCAAGACTCTTATTATTAATAACTTCAACTAACCTAAGACCTGTCTCTTCCATTAGCTCTCTTTTTATTGTACTAATAGAATCTTCCCCTGGATCGATGAGACCTGCCGGTAATTCATAAACATAATCATTAAGTGGTATTCTAAATTGTCTTATTATAACAATCTTATTTTCATCTTTATGGTATGCTGCAATTATTGCACCATCTGCCGTATCTTCTTTATTTTCAAAAAATTGTTTTTGTATAGTTTCATTATTTTTTCTGGATGCTATTGTCCACGTTCTTATATTTCCAACTTTATTTTCATACTCTGCTTCATATAAACTCAAAAACTTAGTCTCTACTAAAGATTTTACTTTAGTAACTTTATTTTGTTTCATAAGTATATAGCCTCCTAACAATTAAAATTTAAATATTACGAACTTTAGATATCCAATAATCATTACGCATAGTAATATTATACTTCAATTCTTTACCTTATTCATATAATTAAAATCTACGTATACATTACCTATTTCTAGAGTTAAAATAATTTCATAAAAATTATTTTAACTCTACATAAAAAAACAAAAAAGTAGAAGAAAATATTCCTTCTACTTTTTTGTTTTATACATCTTTTATACTTAAGCTTATTCTTTTATTTTCTTCATCAACACTTAATATCTTAGCTTTAATTTCTTCACCAATTTTTAAAACTTCAGAAGGGTGCTCTATTCTATTATGAGATATCTTTGATATATGAACTAACCCATCTACTCCTGGTTCCAATTCTACAAAAGCACCAAAATCATTTAATCTAACTACTTTACCAAGTACAATAGACCCTTCTGGATATTTTTCTTTAGCATTATCCCAAGGCTTAGCTACAAGTTCTTTAATGCTTAAAGATAGCTTTTTAGCTTCCTTATCAAGACCAATGATCTTAACATCAATAATTTGACCTTCTTTTAATACATCACTTACCTTTTTGATATGATTCCAAGAAATTTGTGATAAATGTAATAATCCATCTATACCATTGACTTCCACAAAAGCTCCAAAGTCTGTAAATCTTTTTACTTCACCTTTTATAACATCCCCAAGATTAAAACTCTCCCAAGCTTTTGCGTCTTCAGAATTCTTGCTTTCTTCTAATAAAACTCTTCTTGAAGCAACTAATTTTACAGGATTCTTTAGAGAAAAATCTATCAATTTAACTTCTAATTTCTTCCCAACATATTCACTTTTATCTTTAGTAAACTTTATGTCAATTTGTGATGCTGGAATAAATATTCTAGCTCCCTTATAATCTGCTACTATCCCTTTTTCTCTAGCTTCTTTAACATTAACTTCAAATGTTGTTCCTTCTGAATATATTTTTTCAAGTTCTTTAAAAGCTTCTTCTCTTTCATATTCTAATCTTGATAATACTACATACCCATCATTATTTTGTAGTTTTATAACTTTTGCATTAATAGTATCACCTATATTAAGTTTATCTGCAAATGTTAGTGGATCTTCTTTTGCAGATAACTCTGTAAATGGAATCACTCCATCTGACTTGTATCCAACAAGTGAAACTATAACTGAATCTCTAGTCTTTGAAAGTATTTCTCCTTGTACCTCATCGCCAATAACAAATCTTTTGTCTAATTCGTTCATTAATGATAATTGATCTTCAAAATTATTATTTTCTGTGTTCATAATATCTAGTACCTCCCTAATAATCCAATCTGGTGTTGATGCACCAGCTGTAACTCCTATTTTGTTTATATTATTATTTTTTATAAAACTTATTGGTAGATCTTTTGCGTTTTCAATATGAATTGTATTTTCACAATTTTCTTTAGCAATTTGATATAACTTAGTAGTATTCGAACTATTTTTTCCGCCAATAACTATCATAGCATCTGTTTTTTTGGATATTTTATTCGTACTTCTTTGTCTAACATCAGTAGCTGCACAAATTGTGTTAAAAGCTAATATTTCTCTTGCATAACTTAAGTTTTTCAGTGTTTCTTCCCAATTCTTCATCTTTTCAGTTGTTTGAGATACAACACATACCTTATGCGGCATATTTTCTTCATCAAAAGTACCATCTTTAGTGATAATTGCTTTATCATCACACCATCCATTAATTCCAATGACTTCTGGATGATTTTTATCTCCTAATATTACTATATGATATCCTTCTTTTGAATATTTCTTAACTTTTTTTTGAATATTAGCAACAAAAGGACAAGTCGCATTTATGACTTTTAGTTCCTTTTGTTCAAGTGTATCTAAAACTGTTTCAGATACACCATGAGATCTTATAACAATAGTATCCCCTTTATTTAATTTATCTATTTCTTCAAATTCTATAGAAAATATATCATTTTCTTCTAAATATTTTACTACATCATTATTATGTATTAAAGGACCTAAAGTATAGATTTTCGAATTATGTTCTTTTTGAATCCGTATAGCTTCATTTACAGCTCTTTGAACTCCAAAGCAAAAACCTGAATTTTTTGCTAGAATAACTTTACTCATTACTATCTCCTTGTTACTTTCCTTTTCCTATGTACTCTGCAATTACATTAACAACACCATTAATATCTAAATTAGTAGAATCAATCTCAATTGCATCATCTGCTTTTTTCAGCGGATCTGTAGCCCTATGAGTATCCTTATAATCTCTATCTATTATATCTTTTAGTATTTGATCATAAGAACACTCTATATTTCTTTCCTGCAATTCTTTAAATCGCCTGGTTGCTCTTTGTTCTGGACTAGCTGTTAAGAAAAACTTAAAATTTGCATCTTTTAGAACAACGGTTCCAATATCTCTTCCATCCATTATTACACTAAATTTGCTTGACATTTCTCTTTGAAGTTTTACAAGAATAGCTCTTACTTCCGAAATACTAGCATATTCAGATACAATACTACTTATGTTTGGAGTAGTTATTTTATCCTGTATATTTTCACCATTTAAAATCAAATCATCATTTTCAAAATGCATTTCCATAGTTTTTATTATATTACAAATTTCTTGAACATTTTCTGGTTGCAAGTTTTGTTCTTGTGCTTTTAGCGCCACAGCTCTATACATTGCTCCTGTATTTATATACATAAGATCAAACCTCTTAGAAACCAATTTTGCTATAGTGCTTTTTCCTGCTCCAGCCGGTCCATCTATTGCTACTGAAATTTTCAAAACTTTCTCCTCATTTCCAAATCCTATAAATTTATGCCTTCATTAAGATTATATAATTTTTTACCTTTCCAAACAAGGAAATATTTTTTATATCAAATATTACTTCCTGCTATAAATCCTGTAGAAAAAGCTATTTGTACATTATAACCACCTGTAAAAGCATCTACATCCATAACTTCTCCTGCAAACGAAAGATTTTCTATTATTTTAGACTTCATGGTAGACGGATCAATTTCTTTTATATCTACACCTCCTGAAGTTACAATTGCTTCATCTATAGGTCTTAATCCTTTAATATCAAAGCTCAAATCCTTAATAGCCTTTACTAAAGTCTTTCTTTCCTCTCTCGTTATTTCATTTACTTTTTTATTTTCGAATATTCCTGAGTTATTTATAATTACAGGAATTAATTTTTGTGGTAATAACTCGTCTAAAGAATTTTTGAAATCTTTATTTAAATATTTATTAAAATCCTTTTGGATACGTTTATCTAATTCTCCTAAATTTAATGCAGGTTTTAAATCTATATGCAAAGTATATCTTTTTCCTTTTTCTATAAATCTACTTCCACTTAATATAAGGGGCCCTGAAACTCCAAAATGGGTAAATAACATTTCACCAAAATTCTTATAAACTACTTTCTTGTCATTTTCTTTAATTATAACTTCCACATTTTTCAATGACAGCCCCATCAATTCTTTTGTTTTGGAATCAACAACTTCTATCGGAACAAGAGCTGGCATTAATTGAGTAACATTATGGCCAAGCACACTTGCGAATTTTTGCCCTTCTCCTCTTGAACCAGTAAGTGGATATGATGCACCACCTGTCGCAAAAATAAAATGATCTCCATATAATCGTTCTTCATTATTAATTTCTACTGCTATAATTCTATTACTTTTAAATTCTATATTAGTAACCTTTGACCTTAATCTTATTTTTACATTAGTTCTACTTAAAGCGTTTGATAATCCTCTTATTATATCTGAAGACTTATCAGATTCTGGGAAAACTCTGTCTCCTCTTTCGATTTTTAATTTAATTCCTTCGTTTTCAAAAAAATTCATTGTATCATTATTGGTGAAACTATATAATGAACTATAAAGAAAATGAGGATTACCTGGAATATACTCAAAAAACTCAGATATATCTTTTGCATTTGTAACATTACATCTGCCTTTTCCAGTAATAAAAAGCTTTTTACCTATTCTTTCATTACCATCTAATAATATTACATCATGTTTCTTTGATGCTTGTATAGCAGCCATCATTCCTGCGGGCCCTGCACCTATAACAATTACTTTACTCAATTTAAATATCAGCTCCTTAATAAAAATGTATTGCAGTCATTACTTTGCTAATTAACATAAAACATTTATGCAATACATTAGGTTATTATCTATTATCTACTTTCTCAGGATACATATCATGATTCATCATTCTATAATTAGCCATTTCCTCAAACTTAGTTCCTTTCATTCCATAATTGCAATAAGGATCTATGCTTATACCACCTCTTGGTGTAAATTTTCCCCATACTTCAATATATTTTGGATCCATAAGTTTTATTAAGTCTTTCATTATAATATTCATACAATCTTCATGAAAATCCCCATGATTTCTAAAACTAAAAAGATATAGTTTTAGCGATTTACTTTCTACCATCTTTATGTTTGGTATATAACTTATATAGATTGTTGCAAAATCTGGCTGACCTGTAATTGGGCATAAACTTGTAAATTCAGGGCAATTAAATTTTACAAAATAATCATTATCTGGGTGTTTATTTTCAAAAACCTCTAATACTTCAGGGGTATATCCATAATCATATTTTGTTCCTTGATTTCCAAGCAATGTTATCCCTTCAAGTTCTTTTGATTTTCTTCCACTTTCACTCATTGTTCTTTCTCCTTAAATTCGTTTTATATTTTATATTTTAATTTTTCTTACTTTCTAAATACTTATCTAAACCATTTTTTCTAAGCTTACAAGCAGGGCATTCTCCACAACCGTCGCCAACAATTCCTTTATAGCAAGTAAGAGTCTTTTCTCTTATATAGTCTAACTTGCCAAAATCATCTGCCATCTTCCATGTCTCAGCTTTATCTATCCACATTAATGGGGTATGAACTACAAAATTATAATCCATTGCTAAATTTAAAGTTACATTAAGAGATTTTATGAATATATCCCTGCAATCAGGGTATCCACTAAAATCAGTCTCACACACTCCTGTTACTATATGTTTTGCGCCTTTTACTTTGGCCAATACTCCTGCAAAAGTTAAGAATAGCATATTACGACCTTCAACAAATGTTGATGGAAGAGAACCATTTTCTCCAGCTTTTATTTCTATATCATTTCTTGTAAGCGCATTAGGGGCTAATTGATTAAGAAGCCCCATATCTAATATATGATGCTCTATTCCTAACTCCTTTGCTATACTAGTTGCACACTCTATTTCTTTTCTATGTTTTTGATTATAATCAAAAGTTACCGCTATAACCTCATCGAATTCCTTTAATGCCCAAAATAGACATGTAGTAGAATCTTGTCCTCCACTAAATACAACTACTGCTTTATTACTCATATTCAAAACCTCCTAAAATAAATTAATTAAATAGAAATATACCAAAGCACTACTGCTTCTCCGTTCGTTACTTATTTCATAATTAGTAAAGCTTCTTGTCTTAGTAAATCATTGGTTTGAAATTTTCCTGTAAAAGTAGTTGTTGTAGTCAATGTTCCAGGTTTTTTTATTCCTCTTGAAGTCATACATCCATGCTCTCCAGTTATAAGTACACCAACATCACTACTTTTTGTAACCATAGAAACTATTTCTGCTATATCTGTTCCAATACGTTCTTGAAGTTGAAGTCTTCTCCCAACCATATCTGCAATTCTTGAAATTTTACTAAGACCAATTATCTTATCTTTTGGTATATATACTACTGTAACCTTCATATTATACATAAGCGCTAAGTGATGTTCACAATAACTATGAATTGGTATATCCTTAACCACAACCATATTATTATGAGTTTCTGAATCATAATCTTCATTCTCAAATGTGGTTCCAAACGCTTCTGCTATTTCTCTGTTTGAAAGTGTCATTCCTTGAAAAACTTCTTCATACATTTTTGATACCCTTTTAGGTGTATCTAGTAATCCTTCCCTATTAGGATCATCTCCTAAAGCAACAATAATTTCTCTTATACATTCCTCTATCTTTTTTGTATCTATCTTCTTTGGCATAACTTAAGCCTCCTTGTATTTCTAAACCTTTTGTAAAAATAAAATTTACTATAAGCTAGTCTATATTATATATAATAACCACTCAATTATTAAACTCCGCGTGCATTTTTATCCCAGATAATTTTATGTAATTGTACTTGCAATCTTACTTTATTCAATTTTTTATCTTTCATAAATTCTACAATTTCTTGCATTTCTATATTTCCCGAAACTGGACTCAAATAAACAAAGCATTTTGATGTTAAATTGTGCTTACATATTATTTCGTATGCTATTTGTAAATCTTCCTTACTTCCTATCACAAATTTATAAACATCATTGGATTCTACAATACTTAAATTATTGAAATCCATTCTATCCATCATATTACTGCTAGGAAGTTTAAAGTCTACAATATAGCTGATATTATTATTTATAAATTTATTTTTAAAAGTTCCTATGTTAACAGCACCATTTGTTTCTATATGAACTTTTAAGTTATCATCTGAGTTCAAAAGTCCTAGTAATTCATGTATATTTTTTTGAATAAGTGGCTCTCCACCTGTTAAAGTAACATTAGTAACTTTATTTTCTTTTATATACTTGTAAATTTCTTCTGCTGTTAGAACTTCTACAGTACTTTCTTTATCCCATGAATAAGTCGTGTCGCACCAAGAACATCTTAAGTTGCAACCTTGAAACCTTATAAATGTTGCAAGTTCACCAGAAGTAGGACCTTCCCCATCTATTGATAAAAATTTTTCAATTATATTAAACATAATTCCCCTCCATTAGTCCTCTGTATAAATACAGCTATTATTAGGAGTTTCAAATAATTCTACTTCACACACTGACAATCCTTTAGCTTTTAATCTATTAAAAATATCTCTAGACATTTCTTCTGCTGTAGGTCTATAGTCAACTAAATAAATGTTGAAATTATTTTGTAGTTCTTCCAAATTCTTAACCAAAGCTTTCCCATCTTCATTATTTTCAATAATTAATTTATGGTCAAAAGTTTCTGCAATCTCTTTTAATATGTTTTTAAAATTTCCGAAATCATCTACCATTCCCCTAAGCTGACCATCTTGATGTAACTTTTCAGATTTTAGTTTTGCAATTAATTTATATCTATGGCCATGAATGTTAGAACATTTTCCTTCATACCCACTTAAATAATGCGCCATATCAAATTGTACTTCACTTTTTATTTTAAACATATTTTTCTCCTCACATAATTTCTATAAAATTTTCGAAATCAGTTTTATAAGGCTTATCCATAAATTAACTTTCCATTTAAATATAAAAAAGATTAATTTTGTAACATCTAAAACTAGCGCAACAAAATTAATCTTAAATTAAAATAATTCAAAATTAAAATGCCTAGTTTTTTTTAATGACAGGATGGTCTTAATGAACTGTCCGTATTTAATTTTTCATAAATTTTTTTGATATTGGTAATGATAACATATTTCATTTAATTATGCAAACTTTCTATTGTATTTTTATCCAATGTGTTATAATTATCAAGAATCAGTTAAATTTATATAACTTTTCTTTTAGGAGGTCTTTTTTTGAAAAAAATAATGGGATTTAAAGATAAATTCGCTTATAGTTTCTTTAATTTTGAAGCATACAGCGAATTCTTAGCACAAGGGCTTAGAAAGTCAATATTATATATTTTTCTTGTTACATTACTATTTTCAGTAATAACTAATGTTAAGGAAATAAATATGATTGCTAGCGAAATATCGGTAGTACAAAATGATCTTTCAAATAATGCACCAAATTTTGAATTTAATGATGGCGTATTATCTGTTGATTCAGATAAAACTATTTACAATAAACATGAAGGTGATTTTCTATTTTATTTAATATCAAGTTTTATTGGAAACATAAATACAGTAAATTCACTTGACTCTGATGCCATAAGTATTCAGGACAACCTTGAAAATGGTTCCTCAACTTTTAGTATTGATGACTCACCGCTCAGCGTAAGTACTGATCAATCAAATTATTATACTTTTATTATTGATACTAAAGGTAAAACTGATAAAAGCATTCTAAATTCCTACAAAGATGCTGTGTTTCTTGATTCTAATAACATATATCTTAGAAAAGATTATAGAACAGTTGGAACTATCAACTTTTCTGATTTTTCAAGTATAAATATTAATAACGAAAATTCAGGATACTATCTTTCCATAATTAAAATACTTGCGCCAATAGTTTTTTTTGTTGTTAATCCTATTAATTCCTTTATTACTAATTTGATTTTAGGATTCTTAATATTTGGTCCATTTGCTGTTTCTATAGGTTCATTTATGGGAGTAAAACTAAAATACTCTAGAGCTTGTACTTTAAGTTTTTATGCGATGAGTTTACCACTTTTACTTGAAGCCTTAATACATGTTGCTGGAATAATAATGCCAGAATTTTTCCTTATATTCTCCATTATTACATTAATCTATTGTAGCTTGGCTATAAGAGAAATTAAAAATAGTGATAAATCCGAATTAAATTTCATGAAGTAAAATTATATTATATGCTATTAAGTGCTTAAAACATGCTATTTCTTTTTTCAAACATAATGTACCTTATAAAAATATCCTAAAGATTGATTAATAAATCTTTAGGATATTTTTATATTTTATCTATGAGTGAATGTAAATATTGAAGTTATGTGAAGCATGTCAAGTAGCATTACTATATTAATACATATAAGCATTCCACATAATATATCCTCAATTTTACTATTTGTCTTTATCATACAAATAGAAAACCTCTTTTTACTAAACGGGTAAAACCATGGCAATCCTCCAATCGTTAGGCTATCTAGAACTAAATGCGAAAATATTCCTAAGAATATCCCTTTTATTCCTATTAACATAAGCTTATCTGTAAACATACCAATGACAATCGAATATAAAAACAGATATACAAGTGGCGCATGAAATAACTTTCTGTGGCCAGCTAATTTATTTATCGCTTTTGATACACCTTTAGTTTTCTTTCCAATAAAACTATTTCTATGATCTATATCCGGAAATATACTCCCAACAAAAGCTCCTCCAAGGAATACTGCTGTAGACATAAGTGGCATATTTGCCAATTGGCAATTCGCATATAGTCCTACTAGTATTCCACCATTTATATGTGTTTTGTAATTCATTTTTTAATTCCTACTTTCGGTTTCTCATTTTATCTTAGGTTTAAATTTCTTCATTTTGTTATTATACTATAAATCATTTTATAATATAAAGAAAAATCCACTAAAACGCCATGCTTTTAGTGGACAAGTTTATATATTTAATATTTTCCTATTATTGATTATTAGGCTTATTTGTTTGAGCAATTTTTATACCTGTATTACTTTTGTCTGAACAGATTTTCTCAGATTTACAGCCTTTACATCCACAGTTGCATTTTCCTTTTGAAGAATTCTTAAAAGATTTAAAGAGTATAAATCCAGCAAAAGAAATTATTATAATCGTGATTAATATTTCTATCATTTAAGCTTCACCTACCTGCTATTATAAAAATATGATTTAAGTCTTGAGAATGATACTTAATCATATTCTTAACAATTATTAAAAAAACAAACTATTCATTTTTAAAAATAAATGCACAAGGTTATAAAGAAAACCACCCAAATTAAATACTAAGAAAGAAGCAATCCATGCGACAGTCAACTGAAAGAAAATTGAAAACAAAGTTAATTTACTTCCATATTCTTTTTGCATCGTACCAATTGTTGATATACATGGAGTATATAGTAGTATAAAAACCAAAAATGCATATGCAGAAATATTAGTGAAATGAATTGGTAAAATTACCGATAAATCCCCTGCAAAAATTACTTGCATAGAAGCTAAAACTGATTCTTTAGCTAGTAGTCCTGAAAGTAATGATACTGCAGATTGCCAATTACCAAAACCTAAAGGTTTAAAAACTGGTGCGAGAACATTACCTATTGATGCTAATATACTATCATCAACTTGATTCACCATACCATGAAGATTAAAGTTCGATAAAAACCATACTACTACGCTCATTGCAAAGATAATAGTTGCAGCTTTTTTTAAAAAACCGCTAGCTTTATCTAATGTTTGTTTATATATAGATGATATTTTAGGCATCTTATACTCAGGAATTTCAATTATAAAAGGTTCTTCATCTTTTTTGAAATATGCATTTTTGAATAAGATACCAAGCAAAAATGCTACAAGGACTCCAAGTAAATATAGAGAAGATACCACTAATCCTCTATGAGATTCAAAGAATACAGCCGCAAATACAGTATAAACTGGAAGTCTAGCATTACATGACATAAATGGCACTAGCAATGCTGTAAGTTTTCTATCTTTCTCACTTTCTAAAGTTCTAGCAGTCATAATTGCTGGAACCGTACATCCAAAACCTATTATCATAGGAATAAAAGCTTTGCCCGAAAGCCCCATCTTTCTCATCAATTTATCCATCATAAATGCGACTCTAGCCATATAGCCGCTATCTTCCAAAATAGTTATACATATAAATAATACTAATATTATTGGAAGCAACACTATAATTCCTCCAACACCTGAAATAATACCATCTACAATTAGAGAACTAAACCAATCAGAAGAATTGGATAATAGTTGGTGAGCAGTCGGTATAATATTATTATTTAAAAGGTCATCTAAGAAATCCGAAATCGGTTGCCCAACCCAAGAAAATGTCAACTGAAACATTAAAGCCATAAGTAAAAGAAAAATAGGGTATGCTAGAACTGGATGTAGAACAAACTTATCAAGTTTCTCAGTAACACTTTCTTGCATATTTTCTTTTATTGTCACACACGATTCTAATACATTTTCTATAAATTTGTACGCTTCTTTTTCAGATGAAAAATCAAACTTTCTATGATTCAATGGTTTAGCAAAGTTTCCTTCTTTAAGTCTTTCCTTAACTTTATCTACTCCTATATCTTTTCCTGCAATAATTGGAATTACTTCAACATCTAGTTCTTTAGATAACTTATTATAATCAATAACAATCCCTTTATTTTCACAAACATCAATCATATTCAAAGCTAATATTATAGGTTTATTAAATTGTTTAAGTTGAGTTGTAAGATATAAATTTCTATTTAGATTAGATGCATCCACAATATTTAATATTAAATCAACATCACCTTCTTCTAAAAATTGCTTGGACACTTTTTCTTCATTCGAGAAAGTGTCCATAGCATATATTCCAGGCAAGTCAACAATCTTAATATTCTCAAAAAGAAAACCTTCTTTCTTGTCTACAGTTACACCTGGCCAATTACCAACATACTGATTAGAGCCAGTGAGTAAATTATATAATGTAGTTTTTCCTACATTAGGATTACCAAGTAAAGCTACGTTTATCATTTATTTAAGTCTCCCCTATTTTGCTAATAATTAAAATATTTAAGCCCAAATTATTATAATTTTTTTAATAGTATATTCTTAGCATCCTTTTTTCTAATAGCTAAATCAAAACCTCTAAAGTTTATAATAATTGGATCACCAAGTGGCGCTGTTCTCCTAAGTTCAACCTCAGTTCCTTCGATGCATCCTAACGCAAATAATCTCTTAACTAATTTTGAATCTCCTTTAATAGATGAAATTATTCCTTTCTCCCCCGGATTTAAACTGCAAATACTCATAATAATGACACCTCCTAAATGAAATTATTTATCATATAATTAAGAATATCATTATTGTCTATAATAATCAATACGAAATTGGTATATTTACTCATATTTTTAATATATTTAAGTTGCTTTTTTCTTATACAGCAATGCGAAATTAATTTGCATACAATTTAGCATAAATAATATTTTAGATTAAATAATCAATTGTATATATTTAGCAATTTATATTGCTATTCTATTACTTATGATTCTATAAATCAAATATATAAGTATATTTAGAAAAATTGCTTAAAATTTATAATTATTTGATTTTCTATAAATAGATATATTTCAAAATTATTGATTAAAGTACTAACTATTTCAAATATTTCAATGATCATTTTATTTAAAAATTAATATTTATTTAAGTACTTAAAAAAGGCGCCTTAATATTACAAATAGGCACCTTTCTTGAAATCTTTTTACTATTCTTTAATCTCGCTAATTATATGCTTTGATTCACTATAAGAATTTGCTAATTGTTTAAGTGGCGAATCATAAGGATTTACCCATCCTCTGTTAACAGCTCTTTACATTGCTAATCCATTATACCATCCATATTACATAATTTATGAAATGAGTTTTAAAATATACTTCCAAATCGTTTTAAACTTCTATCTAGATTTTCATTATAGTCATTTGAATTTTTATTAAAACTATTTATTTTTACTACATCATTACTTGTTGATGAATGTATATATTTGCCATCGCCTAAGTACATAGCAACATGACCTGGAAAAAATATTAGATCTCCTTTTTTTATTCTATTAAATGTTATTTCTTTAATAGGAAAACCTTCTTTAATATTTGCATCTCTATAAATTAGAATTCCATTCAACATATATGCCATAGAGCAGAGTCCCGAACAATCAATTCCAAGAGGAGTTTTTCCTCCCCATCTATATTGAGTTCCAATATATGATATGGCGGATGATGCTAAATTATCCCTAAGATCCTCTTCATTATTTACATCATAACCGCTCTTCAAATTGGATATAAAACCACTTCTTATCCAGCCTATACTATGATTAGGTAATATAACTTTTGTAAACTTATTGTCTTTGCTCCATTCGTAGGTAGAAATTAAATTAGCTCCTCTTGTCAGTGTTGCAATTGGAAATCCAGATGCTTGAGGCTTATTAAGAATATCTGCAAAAGAATTAATAACTATTGAATTTTTTTCTGCTTCCCATTTTTCTGATAATTTATCATCTATTATTAAATCAATACCATTAATATATCCTTCGTAATTGTAGTGAGTTCTTACATAAAACCAATTATTAAATTCCTCCTTGAGTATTTCAACATTCATTCCAAATAGCACTTCATCTACGCTTTCTGAATTATTTTTTGGCTCACGTTTTAACATTCCTATAGTATTATTAACTATTGCATTTTTCATCAAATCACTCCAATGTATAATGTTTGATAATAAATTAAAGAATAACTATTTCGCTTCTTTCTCCATTTATCTTTACTCTTGCTCCTAATGGAATACTTATAGTAGGAGCACAATGTCCGCAAGCCAAATTATAAATTGTTGGAGTATTTTCTGGCTTTATCAATTCTTCAAATATCTCCATTAATGTTAAACTGTTATTCCCTTCTATTGGATCACAACCAGTCCATGAACCTAAAATAATGCCTGCAGCATCTTTAAATTTTCCACACTGTTTTAATTGAAGTAACATCCGATCTATTTTATATGGATATTCATCTACCTCTTCTAAGAACAGTATCTTTCCTTTTGTATCAAGTTCATATGGAGTTCCCATAGATGATGCAACTAAAGAAAGATTTCCCCCAACCAATTTCCCTATTGCTTTTCCATTTACTAAAGTTTTTATTTCTTGTCCATCTGGATTTTTTAGTATTCCTAATGGCTTATCACTAAATATATTTTTTATAAAATAATCCATTGTATAATCATCTACACCTTTATAAAATTCGGTTGATATCATTGGAGTATGAAAAGTTATAAATTTACAGTTTTCATTAAATACAGTATGAAGAGCTGTAACGTCACTATACCCTGCAAAAACCTTCGGGTTTCTTTTTATCATGTTGTAATCCAGCATGTCCAAAAGTCTTCCTGCTCCATATCCGCCCCTTATTGCAAAAATACCTTTTATGGTCTTATCATCAAACATTATATTAATATCATTTGCTCTGATTTCATCACTTCCTGATAAATATCCGTGATAACACTTGCAACTTTTTCCTAAAACAACTTCAAATCCCAGCTCCTCCATAGCTTTAATTGACGGTTCTATTCTATCTGGTTTTGTTGGACTAGAAGCTGCAATTAATCCTATTCTATCACCTTTCTTTAAAGGCCTTGGTCTTATCATATATATACCTCTCTTGATATTTTTTATATTCAAATTCAATAAAAAGACCATTGTATTTAATATAGTTTACTAAAAATTACATGAACTATATTTTGCAATACAATGATATTTCATAATCATTTGCCAAATCTATTTAATTATATGAATAACCAATATACTTTATAATATATACTTAAAATTTTTGTAGACTCTAAGACTCTACGATGTAATATAACGTAGAAATATTACTATTGGAATGAACTTTTAAATAAAGCTAGTTCTTGAAATCTGTTCAGCGTTTATTCAGAAATAATGTATATAGTTAAAATATACATAAGTATTTTAGTAATCTATGTTTAGGTTAACGCTACTGCATATTAATATAGATTTACAATAATTATATCAATTTTATTGATATATTTGTTTAACAATATTATAGTTGAAGTAATATTGATTGCTGAATAAGACACTTCAGCCAGAGTAATTCGTTTCTTAAAAGGGTAATAAACAACTTTAATTTCTATAAGACTGATAGAGTATCTTTGCGTTGATATAAAGCATACTCATTATAATTATAAACCTATTGACAAACGCTCTTTATAATCATTAATACAAGTTTATAGATACTGGCTTATTTTTAAGGGGATTGTTCCATTGGACTTATGTTAATTATAAGTTCATGGTTTCATCAATATGGTTTATAGTAAGCTCCAACTCTTATTCATTTGAATAATACTCAAATATATTCAGAAAATACATAATGAAATTAAATAAAAAATAAGATTTCTCATCTTTACTAAATTAATTAGCATAGATGAGAAAATTTACAGGAGGAAACTTATGGATAATATAGTTCAAAAATTCAAAAATACTTTCTATACAAAAGAATTTGTTACTTTTTTAATAATAGGGGTTATAAATACATTTAACGGAACTGTTTTTTCTTATATATATTCAAGCTTTTTAAATGAAAATATAGCATTTATAGTTGGCTATATTTCAGGTTTAATTATATCCTATTTATTGAACAGTCTTATAACTTTTAAAGAAAAACTGCAATTGAATAAATTTGTAAAATTTGCAATATCATACATTCCAAATTTTATTATTCAAAATATAGTTGTAATAATAGTTTTTAATTTGATGGGTTTAAATAAAATTATTGCTTATTTATTAGCGGCAATAATAGGTGTTCCAATCACATTTATATTAATGAAATTTTTTGCATTTAGGAAAAAATTTGATTGAGTATTTCTCCAGAAATTACATTGGTAAAATCAATGAAAGAAATTAGACTTCTGATTTTAAACCTGTATAATCAATATCAGGCATACAAAATAAGTGATAAGTATGTATGCCTTAAGTCATCTTTTAAGAAATTGGAGGTACTTAATGAATAAGATAAAAAAATACTATATTATTATTCCTATAATAACAGCTATCCTGTCTCTTATAGTAATGGTAGTAACATCAATAAATTCAAAGGTAGTTAATAAAGGTTATTCTTATTTTACTGAAGATCTTAATTCTAATAAAATATCAACTGTAATAGTTGATACTTCTCCTAAAATGACTGTAATACTAAATAGTGGTGATAAATACTCTACGGATAATCCGCATACTGATACTTTAAAAGAAAAACTATTACTAAATGGAATAGAAGTTAAGGATGAGACCACTCCCCCTATTTCAAAAACTATTCCTTCTGGAATTTTAGGATTATCACTTTTTGCAATAGTTGCGATGCTTGTATATAAATCAAAAGGTGGAGTTTCTTCTGTAACATCGATGGAAATGCAAGATTTTAGCAAAGATAAGAAAGCAGCCCTAAACTTTGATGCTGTAGCCGGAAATGAAGAAGCTAAAGAAAGTTTAATGGATGTTGTAGATTTTCTTAAGAATCCTGAAAAGTATCAAAAGTATGGTGCTAGAATGCCAAAGGGTGTTATTCTCTATGGTGATCCAGGTACAGGTAAGACATTACTTGCAAAAGCAGTTGCAGGTGAAGCAGGAGTTCCATTTTATGCACTCAGTGGTTCTGATTTTGTCCAAGTATATGTTGGAGTTGGTGCTGCAAGAGTCAGAAATTTATTCAAGAAAGCAAAATCTCAAGGAAAAGCTGTAATATTTATTGACGAGATCGATGCTATAGGTAAAGCAAGAGGTAATGGAAAAAATGGTTCTAGTAACGATGAAAAAGATCAAACATTAAATGCGCTTTTAACTGAAATGTCTGGATTTGGACAAGAAGAAGGAATTGTAGTAATTGCAGCTACAAATAGACTTGATATGTTGGACAAAGCTCTTCTTAGACCAGGAAGGTTTGATAGACATATAGAAGTTGCATTACCAGATGTTAATGCAAGAGAAAAAATCTTATCTCTTCATTTAAAGAATAAACCACATGAAAATATTGATATTAAAGATATAGCTAAAAAAACAGTATATTTTTCTGGTGCAAAGCTAGAAAGTTTAGTTAATGAAAGTGCTATATTAGCAGCCAAAGACAACAGCGATTATATAACTTATGATCATATAGAAAACGCATATTCTATAACTTTAGCTGGCCATGAAAAAAAAGAAAGAAGTTATCTTAAAGAAGAAGACAAACTTCTTACTGCGTATCATGAGGCAGGGCATGGATTAGTTAATATGCTATTGCTTCCACAGGATAAAGTTTCTAAAATAACAATTATACCGACAACAAAAGGTGCTGGAGGTTATACATTATCTATTCCTGAAGATACCAATTACCACAGAATAGATTATTTGAAAAATAAAATTAAAGTTTCACTAGGTGGTAGAGCTGCAGAAGAAATAATTTTTGGTAAAGATAAAATTTCTACTGGAGCGCATGGAGATATATCTCAAACTACTGATATTGCTTTAAAGATGGTTACTGAGTATGGTATGGGAGAAACCTTAGGGCTTATAAATCTATCAAGTGTAGGTCCTTTATATAGTAGTTATGGAAATCCTGTTATTGAAGAATGTAAAAATATTGTTAACGATCTATACAATGAAACACTGAAACTTTTAAGTAAAAATAGGGCTTCTCTTGATAAGATTGCTATAGAATTATTAGAAAAAGAGACTTTACACGAAGAGGAATTGAATAAATTAGTTTGACATGCTATTAAAACTAATTTATAATATTTCTGATTAATTATAGTAATCGTGTGACGAATTTGGGAGATGCTACAAGCAATGTAGAGCCGAAGGTGAAATCGCAACAAACTCTCAGGCAAAAGGACCGAATTCTGACGAAACTCTGGAAAGTCTTATGACACCCAAGAAGCAATCTTTTAGTTAACTATTAAAAGAGAATCTTTCAGGTAAAATAACAGGGGCGAATTGTTTATGCAATTCGTCTATTTTTATGCATAAAATTTAATTGAAAGAGGTGTTTGATTTATGAATGATATTAATATATTGGAGTATCTAGGCATATTTGCATTTGCAGCATCTGGGGCTCATGTTGCAATCGAGGAAAAATTCGACTTATTCGGTATATATATTCTCGCTACCGTCACAGCTATGGGAGGAGGAGTTCTGCGTGATATTGTAACGAATGTTGGAATTCCATTATTTTTTGAAAACTATACAACTATTCCTTTTATTATTTTAGGTGCAACAATTCCTGTTATACTTCGCGGAAAACTAAAATATAATAATATGTTTGTGACAATAGATGCAATAGGACTCTCAGCTTTTTCTGTCTCTTCTGGAATTAAAGCTCTTGAAAGTGACTATAATTTAATGCTATTTCTATTTGCTACAAGCATTACTGGAGTTGGTGGAGGCGTACTTAGAGATATAATTACTAATAGAAAGCCTGAAATCTTCAAAACTGATGTTTACTGCATTGCATGTATTCTTGGTTCACTTTTACTGTGGTTTCTATATCCACTTTTAGGAACTCATGTATCTCAGCATATATCATTAATCGTTATTTTTTCAATTAGAATGATTTGTTATATGAAAAAAATAAATCTTCCTGTAATTCATAAGAATTAATTATAGAAAGTCATTATCCTAGAGTAAATTAGCATAAAAAATACTTTACTCTAGGACAAGCCTATTTTTAGACGTACATATTTTTATATACAAAAGGAAAAGATATCATTAGATTTAGAATCCCTATAAATATTTATAAGTATATACATTAGAAAGGGGTTGATTTTAATGATTAACAAAAGCAGTAAAATTGGCGTAATATTAGCAATATTATTTGAAATATTAATTATTATTACAGCTATTAAGACCGCCTCATCAAATCCGTGGAGTTATATACTTTTTTTACTCTGGGATGCTATAAGCATATTTATTCCTTTTATTGTTCTTAAAGTTGCTAACTCTAACAAAATAACCCTTCCATCTAGTTTTTTATCAGCATCAATAATATTTATATTTGCTACTTTATATCTAGGAGAAACTCTAAAGTTCTATAGTATGTTCTGGTGGTGGGATTTATTTCTTCATGGTACATTTGGTGCATATGGGGTTATAATTGGAGTACATCTTTTACAAGGAATTATAGAAAAAACTAAAAATGCAACCAAGAAAAAATTTTCTAAATTCACCTTAGTATTTGCTTTTTGTTTTACAATTGCAATAGGCACCATATGGGAAATATATGAGTTCTTAGCAGATTATTTTTTTAAAACCGACATGACAAATGGAAGTCTTGAAGATACTGCAACCGATCTTATGATAAAGATTACATGTGCCTTTATTACATGTTTAATATATTATTTTTCTAAGTTAAAAAAGGCAAATAATGTTTAACAACCAAATAAGTTCATTAAACATTATTTCCCCAACTACAAAAAGTATTATTAATTATTATTAAGTCAATCACTCTTAAATATAGGGCGCCTAAAAATCACCCTATATTTTCTTTTGGTTCTGAAAAATAATATCCCTGAGAGTAATCTACATTTAAAGCTTTTATCTTATTGTATATTTCCTCCTCAGACACAAATTCCGCAATAGTCTCTATTCCTAGCTCTTTTGCAAATAATACTATAGTTTTTGTAACAATTTCTGCTGACTTATCTTTATGAACATTTTTAATAATCGAACCATCAATCTTTATATAATCCACATTTAATTTCATAAGATAATTGAAATTTGAATAACCAGTTCCAAAATCATCAATCGCAATTTTAGATCCATATTTTTTTATTTCTTTTATGAATTCAGTAACTTCATTAAAATTTTCTATACCTTCTGATTCAACTATTTCAAATACAATCTTCTCAGGGTTTCGTACCTTCTTTAATTTTTTTATGATTAGGGCTCTAATTTCGCTGTTCATTATATCCTGAAGAAGAAGATTTATAGATATTTCATAATTAGTTTTATTTAAAACTTCAAAAGTTTTTTCTAACATTATTATCGTTAGTTCTTTATATAATCCAGCTTTTTTTGCTATATCCAAGAAAAAATATGGAGATATAACTTTTCCATTTTCATCAATCATACGAATTAAAGCTTCGCATTTCTCGATTGTTTTTAAACTATTATTAACTATTGGTTGAAAAAATGGAACTATTCTATTTTCAGCTATAGCATCTTTAATTTTTTTAGTCCATATTATATTTTCCTTGATTCCCTCATATATGTTAAGATCTTCCCTATATATTTGAAATAATTCTTTATTTTTCTTTGCATAATTTAAAGCCATTTCTGCTTTCTCGAATAATAATTCTTCTTCTAATGCAACTCCCATTACAATTGTCAAGAAAATTTTACCTTCTTCGTAAACAAAACATTGATTGTTTATTTCATTTTGTAAAAATTGTATTCTTGCAATAAAATCTTCTTTTGATATATCACTACTTGCTATAGCAAATATATCTGAATTTACTCTATATGAATTTAATTTATTCTCCTTACAATACCAGCTAATTAACTTAGAAATATCTTTCAACACCTTATCTCCTATTGTATTTCCATAAAAATCATTTATATCATTAAAAGACCTTATATCAACAATTGTGAGTTTAGTGTATTTTTCTATATACAAATCATTAATTAGTTTATTTCTATTTTCTAACCCCGTCAACTTGTCCGTATAATATTGTTTTTCTAACTCATCTGTTTTTTCTTTTATTTTTTCCTCTAATTTTATATTTAATTGATTTAATTCTTCCCCAGTATTCTTTATAAGATTATATAATGCTGAATCCTCCTCATTGAAATAAGAATATTCATCGTCAATTTCTGATATAATTTTAATTCTTGCATTGACATCTTCTGAAAGTGCTAATACAGTCATCGTTTCTGTGTAAAACATATTTTTATCATTGACATTGTTAAATTCACCAAAAGTATAAAAACCACCTACAGATAAATCTTTAAACGGTATTATTTCCTTTGCATTTACTTTCTTAAATATATTTTTTCTTGAATCACATGAATATATTAATAAACTCTCACATGGGCACCTTGTAATCTCACTATACATTTCCTTTGCACTTTGCAAAATTTCTCTTAAGTCACCAAAACCAATCCTTATTTTTTCACCAATATCCAGCTTTGTAGATATAAGTGCTTCTTCTGCATTTATGAATTTTAATATGTGAGTACTAAAATATCTGTTATTTCTTTTTACCATTAATGGAAACTTATTTCCCATACGTAGAATTTGATCATTATTGTTAGTACCTAAATACTTGTTATAAAATTCTTTTACTGATATAGTTCCTATCTTTTTTACTATGTTATCTTCTACCAATGTTATCTCGTGTTCTTTCCCTATAGGTATGCAATTAAAACTACTTCTGTTATTTACATTTAGAAATTCACCTTTTAAAGCAACTGCAGCTACTGCATTTTTTTCTACTCCCTCTTCTGTAAAAACATATGTTTCATACGCTGGATCGCTCTTTCCAGCAATTCCACCAGCTACCAGAACATGATCATTTACAGAATTTATCCCATTTAAAAGTTCCTCGCCCATAATGCTTGAATCGCCAAAAGATATTATTACCTTCGTATCCGTACTAATTAGAAGACTAGCTATTTTCACACCTTTACTAAAATCACATATATTATCCTTAACTAAAATGGATTTAATTATGGTTTTCTCAAAAACACTTATGGAGATTATGCACTCCCGTTCAAATATATCTCCATTTAGTATTTCACCTGACGACGTAGCCCCGACTATTTTGCATTGAGGAATTAATAATTTTAAATTTCTTATTACTTCATTTATAAACTCTTTATTGCATATCCCAGAAAACACTTGTACTAATATATTATTATATTTCATTATGTCATTGCTATTTACGTATAATTGTAAAGTTTTAAAGTCCCTATATTTAACATTATAGGTTTTCATAATTCACCTCAATAATCTGATATTAGATTTTTATACACATATATTCAATTATACCATTTAACGAGGTCTTATTCATTATTTTTCTACATAATTTAGCAGAATTTTCGTTTTAAATCATTAAAGTTAATACAACAATATTACATTTATTTATAATATTAAATAATTTGAGAAAGTTAGTCTTATTCTGATTATATTATTAGTATACTATGTACTATTAAATATTACATTATGCTTCCATTAACATATCTTTATAATATACAAAATTTATTATAAAACAAAAAGATATAAGCAAACATTCCACCTATATCTTAATTAAATTAATACATACCAAATTCACTTATCTTCATCGCTGCAGAATATGCCTTGTAGTTTAAATCATGAATATTCTCTAACGAAATTGGTCGACGAGCTTTTTCTAGAAGATAATCAAATAACTTAATAAATTGAGTTGCTTCATCTATAAAACAAGTTTCTTCTGGAGACAATGCATTTAAAATAAATCGTGAATGATCGCCTAATATTTGTAGCCAAAAGCGATGTTCAAAAATTGACATTTCTCTAATCTTACTAGATGACAAAATAGTCCTCCAAAATATTTTTTCTCTAAATAACTTATGCAACTGCATAAAGTTTAATACATTAATAGAATTTTTGAAAAAGATTATTATTTACTTTATAACTCAACAAATAAAAAAATAGAAAGTAATGCATTCTAATTTAGATATAAATCCATACCATATATTTAATTTATTATTGAGTTATATTAAATTGTCTTACCCCTTACTTATTGATTAATGTTCAATTCATTTTTTAAAGCAAGAAAAAGGCACTAAATTTATTTCTAATAAATTTACTGTCATAATTATGAAATCATTATTATAATTTTTTATAAAAATTCCTAAGGGTTTCATCCAATTGAATATTAACAATATTACATATAATTTTATAAATATTTAACTTGAAAGATGTAACTTCCCTTAGGATATTTGTGTAAATAAAATCACTGATATTAAAGTAATTTTAAATTTATACTTATTCTTATTCTAATAGATATATAGTAGTAGTTTTTCTGCCAAATTGTTTAGCCTCTTCATATGACGGGACCCAAACATCTATTACATAAGTGCCATCTTTTTTTACCTTAATTGCTCCACCTCTATCTTCAACATCAAACATGCCATCAGGCTTATAACTTTCCAACTCCGGAATATACATCTTGCTTCCAAGCGGTATATTAGATGGGGCCGCAATAACACCTATTCTTGTTGTTGTCTGCATTGCTGTTTGTGACTTCCATTTTCCCGAACATCTAGGATCATCACTATATGCAGTTAATTCTGCTTTAATAGGTTTACCTATTTGCTTTTGCTCTTTTACCGATGATGCATTTACTGAATCAGATGAACCTTCATCTGATTTCTTTACTGATTCTGCATATTTCTCAATATCGGCACTTTCTTTTTGGAAATTAGAATCTTCTTTATAGCTACCTGTAACAATTCTATTTATTTGAATATTTTTAGTTTGCGGATCTAAAAAGTTTGTTTCAAATCCTAACAAACATACTCCTAGAAATATACAAGTTTTTATAACATTTATTTTTAATTTAATCAAATTACCACTCCTTGTGTTTTATTTGTGACCTAATAATAATATAGGTTACTTTCCCCACCGATATGGTATTGCCCTATTATAGGATAAGAATGTATCAAACACAAAAGTAATTTTTGTTACATATAGATATAATTTTCATAATTGCATATGAAAAGGTTATATATGCCGTATTCTCGCATATTTCTTGGTAATATAGGCAGTAAATAATATTTGAAAAATTTTAATTTTAGTACTCTTTAAGTGCATTAAATAAATCATATGATTTTTTAGATTAATATAAATAATACTAAAATAGACTTGCATTTTAATAAATAAAATGCAAGTCTATTTTAGTAGATAAATCGCTCTATTCCTAAAGCTACTCCATCATTTTGTACTGTATCAGTTACTTTCTTAGCGTGTTCCTTAACGTAATCCTCGGCATTACCCATAGCAATTCCGCATCCTACTGTAGATAACATTTCTATATCATTCTTACCATCTCCAAAGGCATAGCTATTTTCTATTGGAATATCTAAAAAGTCCAATACTCTTAATATTCCAGTTGCCTTTGTATTCGATTTTGAATATAGTTCAAAAGATTTTTCTTCGATATTATGAATATAATCATAATCCTCATTCGCTAAATTCAAGCAATAATCCATTCCATTTTTATCATTATATAGCATCTCAATTTTGTATGTTTCTACTTTTTCTAGATCATATTCAGATTGGAAATATTTTTTAGATATACTAAAAGAATCATAGAAAGAATGTAATTTTTTATATTCATCTTTAATGTATGAATATGTTTCTCCTTGTAAAATGTATTGAATATTACGCTGCTCAAAATTATACACTAATTCTTTTATAGAATCCCATTTAAGGCATTCTTTATATATACATTTTTCCTTAACTTTCACATATGCTCCATTAGTAAGAACAAATCCATCAAATCCAAAGTTATATAAAGATTCATTTAAAAAGGCATATGGTCTGCCTGTTGCAATAAATACATAATCTCCATTTGCTTGAAGTGAGCGAATTGTTTTTTTTACCCTAGGCCTAATATCTGTTATTCCATTTAAACAGTCCATTAAAGTTCCATCTATGTCAAAAAAAACTGCTTTTTTCATGATTACATCTCCCCCATAGTAATTCATTCTCATTCACTATACTTTATTATCATTTAATATCATTTTATTTTATTTATTTATCATTGTCAATTCATTTGATTATGTTTCAATAACATAATTGTTAAAATAGTAGTAAATGAGAATTAACTATATCGACATCTATATATCTAATGCGTTCTTTATATGATTAAAACCTAATCTACTTATTGTCATTCCTAATCGTTCACCTTTGCTAGCATTATTTTTATAATAATCAATAACCATTTCTGTAACAGCTTCCAATTCATCAGGCTTGTAAAGTTTTTTAAGACGATTCCCTATTCTTAAATTTCTTCCAAACTTACCCCCTAAATATACTGCAACTCCTTCATTATCTAACTTCATAGATTTAAAAGGACATGCTTTGATACATTGCCCACAAGAAATGCATTTATCATAATCTATTACTGCTTTTTTATGTACCATTGATATCGCGTCAACTTTACAAGTACGTTCGCAAATCTTACATCCTTTGCACATATCTGCCTCAACCTTTGGCTCATTTTGAGCTAAAAAACCCAAATCACTGATTGGAGCTTTTACACAATTATTAGGACATGCTGCTACTCCAATTTTAAATTTACCTGGAAGATCTATTCCTAAAAACTTTCTATCGAGATTTTTAGCTATTTCTTGTGAATCTAATAATCCGAACCTACAAAGTGCTCCTTTGCAAGCAGCTACAGCTACAACCCTTGTACCAGTGCCTCCTGTCTTGATTCCTGCGTTTAATATCCTTTTCTTAACCTCTGGAATCAAATCTTCTCTAATCCAAGGTATTTCAACACATTGCCGTGTTGTAAATCCCATGTATCCATTTCCATATAATTCAGATATTTCTGCTAGACAAACCATTTCATTAGAACTTAAATTTCCTGCATCTGTCAATATTCTAAGTGAAAAATATTCTTTATCTTGTTGCTGCATGAAACCTTCTAATTTTAATGATTCAAGCTCATTTTTAGTCATTGTTTTTTATCTATCCTTTCTGCGCAAGCGGTCTATGTGCTAATCTTAGCTAAAAGTAATAATTCATATTATGAAACTTTTGAGCGCAATAAAAAACCTACAGTTATACCTGTAAGTAACTGCATATAGCTTATATTTAGATCTATAGATAAAGCCGCTTAAAATTTTATATTACTAAATTACAGTATCACGATTTATTATATAAAACTGTGATTGATATCACGTTTATGCAATTACTCATATAATCTCTTTATAAAATCATATTTTTATTTTATAAGTCCTTCTTTAAATATACTTAATTAAATTTTCATATTACTCGTCAAAATCAATCATTATAGCGGATAGGACAACTCTATATATTGTATAGATACTTTTTATAAGTACAACATATTGTATTTTATCATAAAATGATTTAAAATAATGTTATTATAAAACTTGAAGATATTATAATTCAAAAGAATATAAGGATTAGAAAGAAATTATTAGCTTATTAAGTAAAACTGGAGGAATATATATGAGCGAACTATTATCAGAATCATTTTTAAACAAATACAGAGAAATTAGGAATACGCCTTTAAGCAATATCGGTGAATTTGTTTATTTACGAACTTATTCTAGATATTTAAACAATAAAAAACGAAGGGAAACTTGGTTTGAAACAGTTCTTAGAACAACAGATTATAACATTGAACTTGGCATAGAATTTAAAAAGAAACAGGGATTAAGCATAAATTTACAAGATGAAGTAAAAGAAGCTGAACTGTTATTTGATAATTTATTCAATTTAAGGACCTTTACATCAGGTAGAACTCTTTATATGGGTGGAACTGATATAGTAAAGGAATATCCACTTTCAAATTATAACTGTGCATTTACAATGGTTGAAAAATTCCATGATTTTGTAGACATATTTTATCTTCTCATGATTGGTTCAGGTGTCGGTGTTAGAATCGATAAATCTCTAATATCAAAAATGCCTAATATAAGGAGAATATATCTAGACAGCGAATATAATGAAGATATTCATAAGTTCATGCCAAAAGAATATATGGAAAACACCAAACTTATTTTAGACGATGGAGATCCATCAGTCGCTAAGATTAAAATTGGTGACAGCAAAGAAGGCTGGTGTAATGCCCTAGAAACTTACTTTAATTTGATTACAAGTCCTGAATATATTAATATTAAGAAAATTACATTTGATTACAGTTATGTAAGGCCTGAGGGTGAAAGATTAAAAAGGTTTGGTGGCAGAGCATCTGGTCATAAATCATTAAAAAGAATGTTTGAAAAAATAAATAAGGTTTGCAGTAATCTTGTTAATGGAAGCTTAAGGTCCATAGATGTGCTTGATATAGCTACTATAATAAGTGAAAATGTAGTTTCTGGTGGAGTTAGGCGTAGTGCAATGATGATAATTTGCGATGAAAATGATGAAGATGTTATAAATGCAAAAAGTAAACTATATACAATAGTCAATGGAAATTGGATTGAAAATTCAGAAGTATCTCATAGGAAAATGAGTAATAATTCTGTTTTATATAAAGAAAAACCATCGCTTAATAAAATAAAGAAAATTTTAGAATCCATAAAAATAAATGGTGAACCTGGTTTTATTAATGGAAGTGAAGCTATGAGAAGAAAACGTACATTTAAAGGTTGTAACCCATGTGGAGAAATTTTGCTTAATTCACATCAATGCTGCAACCTATCAACTAACAATTTAGCCTCATTCGTAAATGAAGATAATAATCTAGATATTGATAAATTAGAAAAAATAATAAAACTATCTACTAGAGTAGCTATTAGAATGACCCTAGTAGACGTAGAACTTCCAGATTGGAATAAAATCATGCAAAATGATAGAATCGTTGGAATATCATTAACTGGAATGATGGATATGGTAAATAGAACAAACATGACTTATAAAAATTTAGGTTTATTGCTAAAGCGTTTACGAGATGTAGTTAGATGCGAAGGTATTAAATACTGCTCAGAACTTGGAATTTCCATTCCTGAGCTTATGACCACAATTAAGCCTGAAGGATCTCTATCCACACTTCCATGTGTAAGTTCAGGAATACATTATTCACATTCTAATTATTATATTAGAAGAGTTAGAATCTCTACATCTGATCCTCTATATAAAATGATAGAGAAGCTAAAATGCTATCCAATTTATAATGAAAATGGTCAAAGTGATGAAAATTGCACAACAAAAGTTATAGAATTTCCAATCAAAGCTCCTTACGGAAAAACAAAATATGATGTTGGAGCTATAGAACAACTTGAACTTTATAAATTATCAATGATAAATTGGACTGATCACAATACTTCAATTACCGTACATGTAAGAGAAAATGAGTGGGATGATGTTGCCAATTGGCTCTATGAGAATTTTGACTATGTGGTTGGTATAACTTTCCTTCCTCTAACAGACGAAACTTACCCTCTTTTACCTTATGAATCTACAACAAAGGAAGATTATGAGGAACGTATAAAAAATGTTAAACCTATAGATTATGAATTATTAGCCGAACTTGATGATGATAACGAACATGAAATAATTGATAAAGAGTGCGCAAATGGAGTTTGTCCAGTAAGATAATATAATATTTTATATTATTATATTAAAAGAAACTACTAAGTAATTGAAAGAAGCCAGTGCTGTAAAAACACTGGCTTCTTTCAATTATAAACACAAACTTTTATTTTATAGATAACTGCCTTTTTAGGTGTCAATATATTATAGGGTTCTATAATGAGAGCCAGACTTATATGTATATCAGCGAAAATTGAATACATATTTACTCCATATATATGTTGCAATTAAGTGTCTGGATCTCCATACTTTTAAATATAGATAATATATGTAATTAATTAATTGATTTATATATTTGATATAATAGTATAATAAATTAATTAATGGAGTAAATAAAATTATGAAAGCAAAAATACTTTTTTTAGCGCCCTACTTTGGCTTAAAAGAAATCGCAATGTCAGTTTCATCTGAATATAAGGATTTCCAAATTGATGTATATCAAGGGAATTATGAACAAGGACCAAAAATTCTGAAACAAGTAAATATAAACCAAAAATATGATGTAATTATAACAAGGGGTGGTACTGCTGAAGTTTGCAGGCAAATTACTCAAACTCCTATTGTTGAAATTCATATTAATGCCTTTGATATACTTAGAATTTTAAAATTATCTGAAGGATATAAAGGAAAAAAAATATTCTTATCTTATCCAAATATATTTAAATCATTTAAACAGCTAAGTGAACTTTTAGGTTATTCAATCGAATCAAAGTGTTATTTTGAACATAAAGATATTCGAGACTTAATTAAAGAACTAAAACAAGAAAACTATGAACTCGTTATTGGTGATAATATGGTATATGAAACAGCGCAAGAGTTTGGAATTAATAGTATACTTATTACAAGTGGAATTGAAGCTGTAAAAAGCGCTATTGATGAAGCTATACGCTTATGCAACGCTCTTTCTAATAATAAAGATTTAAAATCTGAAGCAGTTGAATGTACATATTATGAAAAAAGAGAAAAAAGTAATATTGATGATTTTATAAAAATATTAAATCCAGATGAAATATCACCAAGCTTTGTACATACAGTATTTCCTCAAACAATTCTTTCTCAAATATCATATCTAAGTAACACACCACTTCCAACAATTATTACTGGCCAAGATGGAATGTGTAAAAATGATATCGGATATTTATGCACTTACTATGGTCCTCAAAAAAGAAAAAGCTTAATATGTATAAGCTGTCACTCTATTCCTGAATATTACAACTACGACTTTCTATATAAAATCATAATTAATAAATTTAAAAACGAAGGAGGCACATTATTTCTGGAGGATATTGATACGTTATATACAGAAGGACAAAAAAAGATTGCTAATATTTTAAAAAAATTATCTAGAACTAATGATATAAAAATAATTGCATCTTGCGAATTCCCTGTTGAACTCTGTGTTAGCAATGGAAATTTACTTAGACAACTCCGTTCAATAATTGATGAAGTTAGAATTGAATTAAATCCTTTAAAAAATTACAGTAATGAAATCAGCAATATGGTAAGTATGTATCTTTCAAAACTAGATTTAAGATGTGCAAGTCAGGTTGTAGGTATAAAAGAAGGTGGTATAAAATTACTATCTGAATACGATTGGCCTGAAAATATACGACAATTTATGAGAGTTGTAAACCAATTAGCACTTAAATGTAATGGCTCTTATATTAATGTTGATGAAGTAAAAACAGCCTTAAAAGTAGAATTTGAAAATCACAAAAATGCTTCTCTAATCCCTATTAATTTAAATGGAAGCTTAAAAGAAATAGAAACTCGTATTATAAAGCATGTAATGGAGGAAGAAGGAATGAATCAGGTCAAAGTTGAGAAAAGATTGAAAATTAGTCATAGTACATTATGGAGAAAGTTAAAATGATTTCAAAATGAAACATTTTCTCTAATTAGTTTGTTGAAGACGTAATCTAACCTTTAGTATAATAACCTAATGAAGAAATATTAAGGAAGTGAAAATTATGACTAAAGATATGACCAAAGGGAATATACATAAGCATCTTATAAGCTTTTCTATTCCATTAATACTCGGAAATCTGCTCCAACTTACTTATAATGCCGTAGATTCGATCATAGTAGGAAGATTTTCTGGTACAGATGCTTTGGCAGCTGTTGGAACGGCTAATCCTGTAATGAATATTGTAATTTTAGGAATAACAGGTATATGTATTGGAGCATCAGTTCTTATGAGTGAATTTTTTGGAGCTGGGAAATATGAAGAATTAAAAAAAGAGATTTCGACAACTTTAATATTCGGATGTTTTTTTTCTCTAATAATTGTAATATTAGGCTTAATCCTCTCTAAGAATATATTAATCCTCCTTGGAGTTCCAAATGAAATTCTCGAATCTGCAACACTCTACCTAAGAATAATATTTGCCGCAATGCCTTTTACATATCTATATAATGCAGTATCTGCAGCAATGAGAAGTGTTGGGGATTCAAAAACACCAATAAGATTTTTAGCTATAGCATCTATTTTAAATGGATGTCTTGACTTTATTTTTATAGGAGGCTTTAATATGGGAGTACTTGGAGCTGGACTAGCCACAACTATTGCTGAAGCTTGCTCCGCTCTATTTTGTATAATTTACATATATAAAAAAGTACCATTGTTAAGACTATCTAAAAAGGATATAAAATTAGATAAAACGCTTTTAAAACAAACTCTCCAGCATGGATCAATAACAGCTTTGCAGCAATCTTGTCAGCCAATCGGCAAATTGTTAATTCAAGGTGCTATCAATCCATTAGGGGTAGCTACAATAGCAGCCTTTAATGCTGTAAACAGAGTTGATGATTTTGCTTTCACTCCACAACAAAGTATATCTCATGGAATGATGACTTTTGTTGCTCAAAATCGTGGTGCAAATAATAAAAATCGTATTAAAGCTGGATTTAGAGTTGGCTTATTCATAGAGTTTTGCTATTGGATAATAATCTGCTTGGTTGTATTAATTTTTAAGACACCCATAATGAAATTATTTGTCTCTTCTAATGATAATAACATGGTTGACTTAGGTGTGAGTTACTTAGGACTTATGGCATTTTTTTATTTATTTCCTGCATTTACAAATGGTATTCAAGGTTTCTTCAGAGGCATGGGAAACATGAAAATTACATTAATCTCTACACTTATCCAAATATCCTTTAGAGTAATATTCGTTTTTATATTAGTTTCTCATGTAGGGATGATAAGTATGGCCTATGCAAGCCTCATAGGATGGATATTCATGTTAGCTTATGAAGTTCCATATTACTTCATATTTAAAAGGAAGAATCATTTATTAAAAGATTACGACAAAGCTGAGAAGAAATTTCAAGTTTAAAGCTAAAATTTCACCTTAAAAAATCAATTAAAAGAAGGCATTAAAATAGTCTTAGAGATCTGAAGTGCACCCCAAATGTTAGACATATGATATAATCATATTTAATATTTGGAGGTGCATTTTTTCATGTGGA
>NZ_JAKGTE010000046.1:0-37508 GCF_022324665.1 Clostridium sp. YIM B02500
AGTAGCTCAGTTGGTTAGAGTGCCGGCCTGTCACGCCGGAGGTCGAGGGTTCGAGCCCCTTCTGAGTCGCCATCAAAGAACAAGTTCTTATAGACTAGAACTTGTTCTTTTTTTATTGTTTAAAAAATTATAATCAAGTCAGATCTGTGGATAAATTTTGAAGGTATTATAAGCACAAGTTATTAAAGGGAATTTAAATATAAATAAGATGTTAACACAGAATAACATAGTTTGGGAAACAGATTTTTCAAATGAATATGATTTATAATATCAATTTGTAGTAAAAATGAAAACTCTAATATGATAGTCATTAAGAGAATAAATATCATATTAGAGTTTAGTTTATTTAAATTATCTATTTTTTTCTAAATTTTTCTTAATCCTTATATCTTCAGAATAAAATTTGCAGAGCTTAAATTCTCCAATTAGTCTAGAAGCGATTCGCTCGCTATACTGCTTTGTTATTCCTGGCAAAGTTAAATTGGTTGAGATAAGCATTTTCTTATTAGCAAGAATTCGCTTGTTAATTATATTAAATAATTCAGTTACTGAAAATTCATTAAGGTGTTCTGCGCCTAAATCATCTACAATTAGTAAGTCGCATTCTAGTAATAATGACTCTAAGCCTGAGTCATTATTGAATCTTATTTCTCTTAAATTTTTAATTAACTCATCAGAGGTTTTATAAATTACTAAGAATCCTATATCTAATACAGATTTAGCAATACAATATGATAAATATGTTTTACCACTACCTGGATTTCCGTAAAATAATAAGTTTGTTGATATTTCTGAAAAACTAGGAAGATAGTCTTTTAGTATATATTCTAAATTATTCTCCATGTTTTTTCTGGGAGAATATTTTTCATCTCCAAGTTTATGACTTGAAAACAAATTTAAATCAAAATTATCAAAGTTATTATAGGATGTAGTATTTTCTAATTCTGAATTTTTATAGTATAACTTAATGAGCTTTTGTTTATAGCAAGTACATTTTATATTGCCTATAAAGCCTGTATCTTTACATTTATTGCATTGATATCGCAAATTCAAATATTCAGGATCATAACCTCTTTCAACTAACATTTCACATTTTTTTATTCTTAAATCTGTTATATTTTCCTTATAATCATCTATTGTTTTTTCACTATCTTTAGATTTAAGAATTGATACTGCCATTTTTAAAGATAATCGTTGAATTTTATTATCCAATTCAATAATTTCAGGATACTTCTTTGATATTTCTTCTTTCCTAATCTTCAAATTTCTAGCTTCATCTTCTCTAAGTTTATCATATATTTTTAAAATTTCTGTTTGATAACCTTTAATCATCGCTATCCCATCCTAAAAGTTTTTTTTCTAATGAATCATAGTCATACTCTCGAGCCTCAAAATTATTAAATTTGAGAGATGATTTATCATTATTATTAGTATTATAAGTTTTTTGATACTTATTATTTTTTGAATTTTTATTATCTTTAAGAGCTATATCTTCTAAAGTTCTAATATTATTTTTATTCCAATTACTTAAGATTCCGTCGATATACTTGAAATCTGCTCTATTCAATCTTTCAAAGCATATATCACAAGCTTTAAATATAATTTCGTTTGAATACTTATAAATAAGAAGCCATTTTTCTATTAAATCCTGTTGTGGTTTCATTATGTCTGTATTATTTATACCTAAGTAAGTGAGAATTTTTCTTATATTAATCCACTTATCCTCTGCTTTTTTTATTAAGTTCTGAGCTTGCTCGATAGTAGTTATTTTTTGATCATGCCAAGCTATAGCAACCTTTTCTATATATCTAGAATCACTTTTTCCCTTTGATATACAGTATTCCATTAAAATCAGAATTAATTCAGATGAAAAACCGAATTCCTTTTGCCAATTTAAGTAAAGTGACATTTCGTTTGGCGATAGAGGTCTAGCTAGAAGAGTTTCAATATCCTTTAGCATATCTTTAGTATTTGTACTATCCAAAGCTTCTAATAAGTCAACTTGTTTAGTAGATTTGGAGGGTTCTTCAACTAAATCTACGAATTCTACATTAAAATTACCCATCTTATCTATCTGAGTTAGCTTTATAGCTCCTTGATCATTCCAATAATTAAATGCATTCATAATGTCTGATTCTAACAAATTAAGCGAGGAAGCTAGTATTGATGAGCTAACGCCTAATTCACCAGAAATAGTATACTTTAGCATCAATAAATAAACTTTTACAAATTCGCCTCTAGCCTGTGGCATGTATTTTTCTATAAATACATTGTTAACAGGAGTGAACCCTAGAGATCTATTCTTTAACATAAATGTGCTCATTCCGTTTACTACCTACCTTTCAAAGTTTTTAATATATATTATAAAAACAAAACTCTATCTAATAATATTAGATTAGCATAATCGTTTATAATGTAAGTTATATAATAACCTAATGTATGTAAAATAATTATAGCATATTATCACCTTAATAAAGCGAAATATTAATCAACTAATACTTGGGATTAATTACTTTTATATAAGATTTGAGAGAAGATAAAGAGCATGCATTTGTCTTTATAAGAAATTAACTAATTTAATAAAACAAATGCATGCTTCTAAATATGGATAATATTCATTAAAATAAATAATCATATGATGAGTTTATTTATATTTACAATACCTTCGCCTTGAATTTGATTTGATATCTCATCAATAGGATCACATGCAACCTTTAATAAGGAAATCATATCTTTGAAAGTTATTGACGGATTTTTCTCACATAATAACGCACATAATCCACTAATATAGGCTGTAGCAATAGATGATCCTGTAAAAGTTTTATATGGTACTTCAAGTTTATTTGGATAAACCTTAATTCCGTTTTTTTCTGAAATATAGTTATTATCAGAATTCAAAGATATAATATTAACGCATGCAGCAGATAGATCAGGTTTTAATAATTTCCCATATGGTCCTGCAGAAGAATAAGTATAAGGCTTCATTATGGAGGTAGTTGAATTTAGACCACCTATAGTGATACAGCTTGGTAGCGTAGCAATTCCCATAATAGAATTTTTTTCACTCAGGTTACTTCCGCTAGGAACTATCGGAATTAATCCTTTTGATATAGCATACTTAAATGTCAAATCAAAGCAAGAAATAATGAATGTATTATGAGTTAAAAGTTCAAAAGGCAAACATAATACCTTTATGTTATTTTCTTTAGATATATTAGATAAACTTTCTATAGAATATAATATATCCGAAGCAAATCCTTTACCGAGTTTATCAAATGCCTTGTAACAGAATAGCTTACTTTTATTACAAATTCCTTTATACATGTTATTTGATGAGATACCACTACTACACAAAATTCCGGCCATGGAGGTACCATGTCCGTTATCGTCATAAGGATAGCGAAAGTTATTAATTAAATCTTCAAATAACTCTATTTTAGTGCTAGGGGAAGTTAGGTCCTGATGAGGAAATATTCCGCTATCTACAAGTCCTATTCCTACTCCTGCACCAGATAAACTATACTTTTCCGAAAAGTGAATCTTATTTGCAGTAGTAACGCTCATTCCGCACAAAAATAGGTATTCATCCAAGTAAATTTTTTTAATTTCAGGATATTCAGAAATTCTATCTATGCCTCTTGAATTTAGTTCGGCACTTATAATATTAGAGGATTCAATAATGTGATGTACAGTACCTTTATATGAACTGATTTTTTTTACTACTGAAGATTGAAAATCTTTATATTGTATAAGTATTCTATAACTTTTATAAGCATTTTTTGATATATAATCTTTTAGATTATGGTCTAGCTTACTTTTAGATGAAAACATATATTTCTCCAAAATATTATTACTTCAATATATTATATGAAAAAGAATTTTATTGTTAATAAAAAATGAAGGATTAAAAAAATTTTGTTATACAATATTGATTAAACATATAAAGAGACTGTACAAAAAATCAAATAGTAGATTGATTATTAAGAATAAATACAAGTATGAAACTTGAATAAAAATAATAATCAATCTACTATTTAAAAACTGTAGGTCTCCCCTATGTCTATAATTTTTATAGCTTTATCATTTAAATTTAATAATGATTCTTCAGTCTCCTGAAAATTCTCTAATGAAATTTTAAAAGTTTTATAGTGAATTGGTATCATTGTAGGGCAAGACATCATTTTAAACATTTCATAACTCTGTTCTGGCGTACAATGCATATACGAAAATCTATCAGGTTTATAACAACCTACAGGCATTAATGCAACATCACAGGATATATTCTTAAAATTATCTGTGAGCGCTGTATCGCCTGCGAAGAACACTCTTTTATTTTCTCTTTCGATTAAAAATGAAATACTTTCATCATCATGTCCAAAATAGAAGCGTCTCCCATCATGATTAGCTTGGTAAGCAGTAATTTTTATAAAGTCATCTTTATATACATCTCCAGGATGTAATAAAAATACATTTTTAAAACCAAGCAGTCTAGCAATACGGGTATATCCTTTTGGAACAATAAAGACAGCATCTTTATTTAATTTTTTTAGAGATGAAAAATTTAAATGATCCATATGTCCATGAGATAGTAGTATATAGTCTACTTTTAAATCATTTATGTATACTGGTTTTTTTACAAGTCTCTTAAAATATCCTAAAGAATTGGAAAATACAGGGTCAGTTATAATAATTTTATTTGATAGATTAATAATTGTGGTAGCATGACCAAACCAATTAATTGAATTTTCCATAATTTTATCAGATTTTATTTCAGCGCTTTTTTTTACATATTCTTTTATATTGTTAATTGTTAAATGGAATAAAAAATTAATGTTAGAAAAAAGATTCAAGTCCTCTCCGTCCTCTCCTAATGATTCCACTTAAATATTACAATACCAGCAATCATAATAGCAATACCTAAAAAATGATTTAATGAAAATCTAAGCCGTTCACTGCCGAATAACCCAAAGGCATCTATAAGTGCAGCAGCAAGTAATTGGGATATTAATATAATACCAATACCGAAGGTAGGTCCCATTGAGCTAACACTTTTTATTACGGTAAAGGTTATAACAACCCCTAGTGCGCCACCTAATAAATAAAGCTTGTTGGAATCCTTCAAATTAGAATAATTACCATCACCTAAAAATAAAAAAATGATAAGGCTTAAGATAAGGGCAATTATCTGAACTAATAATGTAGTTTCCCATACTCCGATTTTCTCACCTAGTCTGGTATTAAATACACCTTGAATACTCATAGCAATTCCAGAAATTATTGCACATATTATTCCAAACATAACATCACCTCAGAATTATTATTCCCCTAAGAATATTAAATATTATAAAAAATAAAAATGGTGTTATGTAATTAGCATGAATGCATTAATTAAAGTATAACCAAGTTGTCTAAATCCTTAATAAATTGATTTTGTATTTGAGATTCTGAAAAACCTAATGTCAATCCTAGACTTAATAGGTCTTCAAATAAAGTTAAGTAGTGATCTATAGATGGGAAAGCAATTAAATCATTTATGTCAATATATAGGTTTAGAAACTGATCACTTAAACAATAGTCATTAGGTGCCATAGATACTGCAATTAAATCTGTATATTTATGATCAATACCTAGTGTTAAGACTTGAGAAATACAAGTTATATACTTATCGAATATAGCACTGATGTTAACAGGTCTAGATTTTTTTAGTAAGTAGCTAAAACAATTAGTTTCACTAGCTAATGCACCAAGAGAGATTTCAAATTCTAGGTTTTTGCGTACTCGCAATTTGTGGGAGTCTAGCTCTTCATTTATAGATAAACTATCATTGTATTTTTTTTGTACTTTAAATAGTGGCTGAATATTCATAGTGAATCCTCCTACATTTCTAATAATAATATTATTTTACAAAATCTTTAAAATAAATGAAAGTTCGGAAAACGACTACAAAAAAATATTTTTAGAAAATTCGAAATTAAGAGATTATTTTTAAATTAATTTTACTTTCAAGGAAAATATAACTATAGATTTAGAGTGATTTTAAAAAATATTAAAAAAGACTATACTGAATATAAAAATTCACTACAGTCTTGAAAACATAAACTAATTGGATTGTTTAACAGACGATTTATTATGATAGTAAGAACGCTTAAACTAAAAGTCTTTCAAAATATAAGATTTTAAGGGAGTATTCTTTTTTACCGTAGGAAGCTTCCATATTTCAACACTCTTAATTCTTAATTTAACAAAGTTATCACTATTATATATCTCAGGGAAATTTAGCTTTACATCTTGCTTTTTATAGTCCTTAGGAAGATAACCTAAATTTGCAAGTGAAATAAAACTATCTCCAAAAGACTTAACAGTAAATCCGTTAAGTTCTAATATATCAAAAAGACTACGAGAAAGTCTCCTTATATAACCTTTATCGTCTATTTTTAAATTTATACTTTTTGTAGGCTCAAACAAATAGACTGAATCACTTGCATCAATTCTAAAACTTTTATAAGGTGCTATAATTTTATCAACAACTGGATATAATTTATCCAAATTTGGATTTTCAATAGATGTTAATAAGACAAAAGGCATAGGTGAGTTTCTATTTGCTCTGAATTTTTTTGACATATTCCTTTGTATTGGTGATATTACTTGATAGGTTTCCTCATCAAATAATGCAACTATATAGTACTTCATGATAAACCTCACAATCTCAATATATTGTATTAATAAAAATCTTAGTAAATTATAACACAATAAATAGAATAAAAGAATAGAAGAATAATTAAATAGTAATGAACAGTAATGTCAAGAATAATTAGGTTTTTAAGGATATTTTTTCAATAAAAGAAATATTTATTCCAGTAATATATGTTTTAAGGGATATAATTACAACAAAACCAAAAGAAAAATTGTGTTGTAACACATATATAGTTAAAAAAGTGTTAATGGACTGAAAAAATGTATTTAAATAAATTTAGTTTATGATATAATAATTAAAGTAGATTTTAATTATAAAATAGGTTAATAATGTAAAATAATATATATGATAATATAGATTTTAATAGATAGGGTGAATTCAATGGAGAGATTAGTTATAAACGGCGGAAACTTGCTAGAAGGTACTGTTGATATCAATGGGGCCAAGAATGCAGCAGTAGCAATATTACCAGCAGCTATAATGGCAAGTGATGGAAAATGCATAATTGATAACATACCAGATATTGAAGATGTACACTGCTTGGAAAGAATACTTAGAAGCTTAGGTTGCGATATTATTAAGATAGATAACAATACTTTAGAAATAGATAGTTCTAATGTAAATAATTTTGATGCGTGCACGGATGATGTTAGAAGAATGAGAGCTTCATATTATTTCATTGGAGCTTTATTAGCACGATTTAAGAAAGCAAGAGTAGTTCTTCCAGGAGGATGTTCAATAGGGGTAAGACCAATTGACCAACATATAAAAGGATTTGAAGCTTTAGGAGCTGATGTGTTTATAGAGCACGGAGCAGTTAATGTTAAAGCTGATAAGCTAGTAGGCGCTAATATATTTTTTGATGTAGTTTCAGTAGGAGCAACAATAAATGTTATGATTGCGGCAACATTAGCAGAGGGGGTAACAGTGCTAGAAAATGTAGCAAAGGAACCTCATGTTGTTGATGTTGCGAATTTCTTAAATTCAATGGGAGCTGACATAAGAGGCGCAGGAACAGATGTAATAAGAATTAAAGGAGTAGAAAGCCTAAAAGGCTGTTCTTATAGCGTAATACCAGATCAAATTGAAGCTGGTACATTCATGATAGCAGCTGTTGCTACAGGTGGAGATGTTTATATAAGAAATGTTATACCAAAGCATTTAGAATCAATTACAGCTAAGCTTACAGAGATGGGGGCAGTGATTGAAGAAGGTGATGATTGTATTAGAGTTACAGTGAAGTCACCACTTAAGGGTGTGAATATAAAAACCACACCATATCCAGGATTTCCAACGGATATTCAGCAACCAATGTCAACATTGCTAAGTATTGTGCCGGGAAGAAGCTTAATTACTGAATCTATTTGGGAGAATAGGCATAAACACATAGATGAATTGAAAAAAATGGGAGCCAATATTAAAGTTGAAGGCAGAGTTGCGATTATAGATGGAGCGCAAAAATTGACAGGCGCAGTAGTAAAGGCAACAGATTTAAGAGCAGGTGCTGCCATGGTTATTGCGGGATTAGTTGCAGAGGGAACAACTGAAATAACTAGTATAGAGCATATTGATAGAGGATATCCTCATATAGAAAATAAGTTTAGAGCTTTAGGGGCAGATATTAAGAGAATAGAAGTTGATGAATAGTATAAATTAAAGGGGAGGAGATTGGAATGATATTTTGTTCTTTATATAGTGGCAGTAGCGGTAATAGTATGTTTATTGCCTCAAATAAAGCTAAGATATTAATTGATGCAGGACTCCCAGGTAAAAAAATTGATTTGGCGTTGCAAGAAATTAATGAAAATCCAAAAGACTTGAACGGAATTTTTATAACTCATGAGCATAGTGACCATATCAAAGGGGTTGGAGTACTGTCTAGAAAGTATGACATTCCTATATATGCAAATGCTGATACTTGGTCTGCTATGGAAAGCTTAATTGGAAATATAAAAGAGCATAACATAAAAGTAATTGATAAAAGATCATTTACTGAAATAGAAGATATGAGTATTAAAGCATTTAATATTCCGCATGATGCAGCCGCACCAATGGGATATACAGTTAGCTCAGGAGAAAAAAGCATAAGTGTAGCAACTGATTTTGGAACTTTTACAAGAGAAATTTATGATAATATAAAAGATTCAGAAGTTATTCTTCTTGAAAGTAATCACGATGTAAATATGCTTAAGTTTGGACCATATCCATATCCTTTGAAACGTAGGATATTGAGCGAAATAGGACATTTATCTAATGATGATTGTGGGAGTGCCATAGTTGAACTATATAAAGGTTCAACTAAGAAAAAGATTATTTTAGGGCATTTGAGTAATACTAATAATCAACCAGATTTAGCATATCAAACTGTTTTAAACGTGCTAAATGAAAATGGAATTAAGCTAAAAGAGGACATAATATTAACTATGGCAAACAGACATAATCCTAGCAGTTATATAGAGATATAGTTTATTTGAGCTTATAATTTATAGAAATATATTATATATAATCAATGAAGATTTAAGGGAGGACTTAAAAATGAGTTTATATACAAATTGGACTGACATGGTTGTTGACTATGTAAAAACTAAGGGAGAAAATGCTTTCTGGGAAGAATATAGTAAATTAGAAAAATCAATATATAAAGATTTATTAGCTAATCATAAAAGTGTTAAAAAGACTACAATAAATGAATTAGCTAAAGATTATGATTCCACAGTAGAATTTGCTATGGGATTTATGGATGGTATTAATGATAGTTTAAAAACTCAATATGATCTTGAGACTATAGATGCTGATACAGAAATAGTACTTGATATAAATCTAGAAACTTTATATTTGAATATGCTAGATGCAAAAGCAGAATATTTATACACATTACCACAATGGGATGGAATATTCTCAGTGGAAAAAAGAAATGAAATACAAAAACAATACAAGGAATCTAAGATAGTAAGAAATCTAGATAAGGTTGGAAGAAATGATATGTGCCCATGTGGAAGTGGGAAGAAATATAAGAAATGTTGTGGAAGAGATAAATAATATAATTACATATAAGTAAACTCTATATTTAGAGGAGTTTACTATTCAATGTAGTAAAAAACCCTAGTTTAGATAGGGTTTTTTTCTTTATTAATGGTTTCGTGAAAAATAACAATTCACAAAGGTCAATATAGTTGGTATAATTATGTTATACAAGGAATTGTAGTAAATAAATAGTAATGCTATGGAAGCACAAGTACGGATTTAAAAAATCTGTATTTAGTGCTTTATTTTTTTATTAAAAGTAGATATAAGAATAATATATGGGGGGATTGCTATGAGTTTAAAGCTTAAATATCTGTTGAATAGAAATCTAAAGGAACATTCAGAAAAAGTATTTGAAGGAATATCAAATGGAAGAAAAAAGGCATTAGATAACTGGTTTAATGACAAGTGGGCACAATTAGAAAATATTAAGAATTCACTTGTGGCATTAGAAGACAATGATAATATAGTATGTAATTATTTAATTGAAACCGTAAAAAAGCACGAGGACTTTTGCGAAATATTTGTTTTAGATGAGAAAGGAATAGTATCAGTTTCTTCGTGCAAAGAGCATATTGGATTAGATATGAGTGATTTACCTAATCTAAAAGCGGGATTAGAAGGTAGGCCTTTAATGTATGGACCATATATTGATAAAAGAACCCTACATACTGATATAAGTAATAAGAAATTTGCTGATGATGTTACATTAATGTTTTCCAGTACATGCAAAAATCACAGTAATCAAATTAGAATATTATGCTGCAGAACACTAAATGATGATATGAGCAACGTAATTCAAGATGAGGATACTCATATATATAAGGATTCTGGAGATAATTACTTATTTATGGTGAAGACTAGCAGAGATATTAAGCCCGGAACAGCAATATCTAGAAGCAGATTTGAGGATAATACATTTACGTTAGGGGAGAATCTTAAAGATGGAGTTAAAACAAAGAGTTGGGGTACAGTTAGAATTAAAGAGCATACCGAATTTGAAATAATTTTTAATGATCCGGCTACAAGTAAATTACATCGAGGAGTTGAAAATACAATTCGAAATGGTGAAAACCTAGATTGTTGGCCTGGATATCCAGATTACAGACATATAATGGTGGGAGGTAAAGGAACATTAATAACCCCCCCGAACTGTGATGAGGTATGGGGAATGATGTGTGAAGGTGATATAGCTGAGATATATAATTTTCAAAGTATTAATTTAAAGATGCCAATATCTATATCAATAATATCAGCAATTTTAATTGCAGTAAATTTTATAGCAATTAAATTATCACCGAATAATAGTATATTTACATCTATAGCAATGTGGATTATATTATCACTGTTTTCGTTATTAATATCTAAAAGAATGATTTCATCCCCTTTAAGTAGAACGATAAATATATTACAAGATATTGCGGAAGGCGAAGGAAATTTAACCAAAAGAGTTGAAAAAATGTCATCAGATGAAATCGGAGAGCTGTCGCGATGGTTCAATAAATTCATAAATAATCAGATGAGCATGTTATATAGAGTGAAAAGATCAGCTAAAACTACAAAAAAATCAGTAAATATAGTTTCTAATATAACAAGCGAAGTTAAAAATGGAATGGGAGTCATTGAAAATACAGTGATAACTTTACTGGAAAATTCTAAAGACCAAAATCTAGTATTCCAAAATACAAAAAACAAATTTTCAGATATTACAGCATCTATTCAGGAAATGGATAGTCTTATATTAGAAGTATCAGGTATAGTTGAAGGAACTAATGAAAGTGCAGCATCGGCACAAAGCATATCAAAAGAAGTCTTGAGTAATATGGAGGATTTAGAAAAGACCATCGAGAATACAGTAGAATCTATAAGTACTTTACAGGGATATTCACAGGAGATAAGTGAAGTAATTAATGTTATAAGAAATATAAGTAAGCAGACACAACTTCTAGCGCTTAATGCATCAATTGAAGCTGCAAGAGCAGGAGAGAGTGGAAAAGGATTTTCTGTAGTAGCGGAAGAAATATCTAAGCTAGCACTAGAAACAGAAAGTGCTACCAAGTCAATAAGTAATGTCATTAATCAAGTCCAAAAACAGACACAAGCAACATTTGAATATGCAGAAGAGATAAATACTAAGGTAGATATATCTACAGCGAGTGTAAAAGAATCTATTCAATCATTTGATCATATTAATGATGATGTAAATATAATAGCTAATGCGATGCAGTCAATATCAGAAATAACTTCGACCCAGAGCCAAAGTGTTGGGGATGTTATGAATAATGTAAGCACTATGGCAGATAAAATAGAACAATCTACCGAAAATAGTTCAAATAAAAGTGAAGAATCACTGTCTATGGTTAAAAAAATATTATTAGAAATAAGACAACTAAAGCAAGCAACCGATGTACTGGAATATTCGTCAGATAATTTAAATGAGATGGTTGGATCATTTAAATTAAAGTAAAAAATAATATAAAATATAATTAATATCATGCTTTTGTTAATGTAAGAGGAAACTAATAGTAAGTCTTAATTATTAGTGAATTTTTAATCTATCATTTGGAAACATTATTTGCACGCAGTTTTTTTGATAGCATGTTAGCAAAAGCATGGTTTAATAATTAGAGGATAATCAAGTCAATACAATTAAATTTCTATAAAGCAAACTTTTTAGAACATACATATTAAAACTGTACAAATAATATAAAGAACTTTATCCATAGAATTAGAATAAAATGTGGATAATTTTTTTTATGAACTTTAAAATGTGGATTATATTTTTATATTTAGAGAATTATCATACCATTTGTGTAAATAATAAAAATATATTATAATTTTATATAGTTGCAAGTGCAACTATATAAGTTGTAATTAGGTTTATGAATGTTGAGTTATTATATATAAATTCTATTTTTACAGCTAGATAAAACATGTATAAACAGAAAGGATAAAACATATGGAAAGTACGGATAAAAAAAGATGGTTAATATTATTTACTACTGTACTACTGACATTTATGTCCACACTTGATAGTAGTATAGTGAATGTAGCACTTCCTGTAATGTCGCAGAGGCTTGCAGTAAGTATGGCATCTATAGAATGGGTAGTAACGAGCTATTTAATAGTTATTGTAGGAACTATTCTTATATTTGGAAGATTAGCTGATATTAAGGGTAAAACTTCAGTTTTTAAATTGGGTATAATTATTTTCACGATTGGTTCACTTTTATGTGGATTATCTAATTCATTAGTAATGTTAGTCTTCTCGAGAATATTGCAAGCAATTGGAGCTGCAGGAACCATGTCTACAAGTCAAGGAATTATAACTCAGGTTTTTCCAAGAAACGAAAGAGGAAGGGCGCTAGGATTAAATGGAACTTTTGTAGCATTAGGTTCAATGATAGGTCCACCAGTAGGAGGAATAATTGTATCGATTTTAAGTTGGCAGTATATTTTTTTAATAAATGTGCCTATAGGAATTTTGGCATTAGCTTTAGCAATGAAGACACTTCCTAAAAATTCTAATAATTCAAATGAAAAATTAGATATAAAAGGTGCAACTTTATTTGGATCAACTATGGTACTTTTATTCAGTGCTTTAACTTTTGGCAAGGAAATTGGATATGACAATATAGGAATCATTATATCATTTGTTGTATCTATTATATTATTTATTTCATTTATAATTGTTGAAAAAAGAATTGATGAACCATTATTGAAACTAGAGATATTTAGTAATTCATTATTTTCGCTCAGTATTTTTTGTGCATTCATTTCATTTGTGGCAATAAGTTGTTCAAATATTATATTGCCATTTTACCTACAATACGTGATGAAACTAGCTCCTTCAGTTACTGGTGTATTAATGATGGTATCACCAATAATTTTATCAGTTGTTGCTCCAATGAGTGGGTATATATCAGACAGAATAGGATCTGAAGTTTTAACATTTTTAGGGCTTATTGGAACTAGCCTAGGTTTATTTTTAATATCAACTTTAAATGAATATTCTCACATAGGTGCATTAATTGCCTTTATAGCAATAATGACACTAGGAAATGGAATGTTTCAGTCACCAAATAATTCATTAGTTATGTCTACAGTAGATACAAAAAATTTAGGGATTGCTGGAAGTATAAATGCGTTAGTTAGAAATTTAGGAATGGTTTTTGGAATATCACTATCAACAACTCTTTTATACAATAGGATGAGTAGTCAAATAGGATATCATGTTACAGGATATATAGAGGGAAGAGATGATATTTTTGTATATGGGATGCAATATGTATATGTTGCTGCAGCTATAATATGTGCATTAGGAGCGGTGTTAACAGCATACAGACTATATAAGACAAAATCTAGAATTAAAGTTGAAGCTCTATAAATGAATAGAATGATATCTCTAATTGTTGTTAGTTTAAAACTTAGTATAAAATATAAATAGTATTAAGAAATAAAAACTGTAGCTGAGTAAAGAATTTAGCTACAGTTTTTATTTTTAGTTATAATATAGGTATGCATAAAATAATTAAAGGAGATAACAATGAACATAACGATAATAACAGTTGGTAAAATAAAGGAAAAGTATTTAAGGGATGCTATAGAAGAATATTCAAAAAGATTAGGAAGGTATTGCAAATTAGATATAGTTGAATTGGTGGATGAGAAAACACCAGATAATGCTTCAGAAAAAGAAGAAGAGGTAATTAAAGAGAAAGAGGGGCAAGGAATACTAAATAAAATTAAAGACAATATGTTCGTTATAGCAATGGATTTAGGTGGAAAGCAACTAACATCAGAAGAATTTGCAGGATACATAGATAACTTGGGGGTAACAGGAAATCCAAATATAGCATTTATAATAGGAGGAAGCCTAGGAATCTCAAAAAGTGTTTTAGCAAGAGCTAATTATAAATTATGCTTTTCAAAGATGACATTTCCACATCAGCTTTTTAGAGTAATGCTATTAGAGCAAATTTATAGAGGATTTAGAATAATTAAAGGTGAACCATATCATAAGTAGACATAAAAGAAAAATAAATTAAATCAATAAAAAATAGTAGTTACGTAATTCGTATCTGCTTTTTTTTATTATAGTTTATATTAATGTTAATAATAGTATTGTAAATAGCATAATTATAAGTGTTGATATAAATATAGAAACTTTAAATATATCTTAAATTAAATAAGGGGGAATAGAAATAAAGAAAAACCGTACAAGTAAAAATAATTGCTTTTATAAGATAATGGAAGGAAAAGTTATATTATCTTCAAAAGAGGAGGAGTTTTAAGCTTTAATTGTCTATTATGGAATAAAATAGATAAAATAACAGTTGAAAAGTATACCTTAGAGGTATACAATAAATGTATACGGTTTAGGTATACATTTAAGGAATATGTTTGGGAATATGGTTTTACAGATTTTATAGAATGACATTGGTGAAACCGTATAATTAAAGGGAGGTGTATTTATGTTTTTCAAAACTACAGAACAACATGAAAATTTGAGAACAAAAATAAGAGAATTTGCTGAAGAGGAAGTTAAACCTATTGCATTTATGTTGGATCAAGAAAATAAATTCCCTTCGGAAGTAGTTCAAGGGCTAGCTGAGATGGGAGTGATGGGTATTCCGTATTCAAAGGAGTATGGAGGAGCTGGCTTAGATGTGATTAGCTATGCGATAGCTGTCGAGGAATTATCAAGAGTTGATGGTGGGACAGGAGTAATCTTATCGGCACATACATCATTAGGAACATATCCAATTGCAGCTTTTGGAAATGAGGAGCAAAAACAAAAATATTTAGTACCATTAGCAAAGGGTGAAAAGCTTGGAGCATTTGGTTTGACTGAAGAAAATGCAGGTAGTGATGCCGGAGGAACAGAAACAACTGCTGTACTAGAAGGAGATTATTATATCTTAAATGGCGAGAAAATATTTATCACTAATGGTGGCGAGGCAGATATTTATATTGTTTTTGCAGTGACTACCCCAAATATTGGTACACGAGGTATTAGTGCATTTATCGTTGAAAAGGGATCAGAAGGTTTTAGTTTTGGTAAGCATTATGATAAGATGGGAATTCGTTCATCAGCTACTGCAGAGCTTATTTTTAATGATGTAAAGGTGCCTAAGGAAAATTTATTAGGTAAAGAAGGCGATGGTTTCAAAATTGCTATGTCTACATTAGATGGTGGACGTATCGGTATTGCTGCCCAAGCTTTAGGAATAGCGCAAGGTGCTTATGAGAATGCCTTAGAGTATTCAAAAGAAAGAGTTCAATTTGGTAAACCTATTTGTCAGCAACAAATAATCGCTTTTAAATTAGCTGATATGGCTACAAAACTTAGAGCAGCAAGATTCCTTATTTATAGTGCAGCAGAGCTTAAAGGAAATCATGAGCACTACAGCATGGAAGCAGCAATGGCTAAACAATATGCTTCTGATGTTTGTCTTGAAATTGTCAACGATGCTCTTCAAATCTTTGGGGGAAGCGGATATCTTAAAGGTATGGAAGTTGAGCGTGCCTATAGAGATGCTAAAATCTGCACTATATATGAGGGAACTAATGAAATCCAGCGTGTTGTTATAGCCGCTAATATTATAGGAAAAATGCCAAAAACAGAGAGTGTAGCAAAAACTTCAAGGGAACCTGCAACAGGATATCGTAAGAAGGTAATTTATAAAGATGGTACACCTGAAGAAAGAGTAAATTCTCTTGTAGAAGCTCTTAAGAAGGATGGATATGATTTCTCAGTGGGAATTCCTATAGATACTCCAATAAGCAAGGCAGAGAGAGTAGTTAGTGTAGGACAAGGCATAGGAGAAAAGGAAAATATGCATCTTATAGAAAAGCTTGCAGTTCAGGCTGGTGCAGCAATAGGTTCTTCTAGACCAGTAGCTGAAACTTTAAAATATGTTCCAATTGATCGTTATGTTGGTATGTCAGGACAAAAGTTTAAAGGAAATCTTTATATTGCATGTGGTATTTCAGGTGCAGGTCAACATTTAAAGGGTATAAAGGATGCTTCTACAATTGTTGCAATTAATATAAACCCTAATGCAAAGATTTTCAAAAACGCAGATTACGGTATTGTTGGTGATTTGATGGAAATACTACCTCTACTTATTGAAGCTTTAGACAATGGTGAACAAAAGAAAGAGGCTCCACCAATGAAAAAGATGAAGAGAGTTATTCCGAAAAAAGTCACTCCAACTTGGAAACATTATGTATGTAATGGATGCGGTTATGAATATGATCCTGGAGTAGGTGATCTAGAAGGTGAAGTAAACCCAGGAACACTTTTTGAAAATTTACCTGAAGAGTGGACTTGCCCAGCTTGTGGTGAAGAAAAAGATATGTTTATAGAAGTTTAAAGCAGGTAATAAATAAATTTTTTGTTTAAAGGAGGATTAGCTATGTATTGTGTTAGAGAAGTAACTGAAGATCTTTATTGGATAGGGGGAAATGATCGTCGTCTAGCTCTTTTTGAAAATGTTCATCCTATTCCAAGAGGTGTTTCTTATAATTCTTATTTACTTTTAGATGAAAAGACAGTGCTATTTGATACTGTAGATTGGTCAATTTGCAGACAATTTCTTGAGAATATTAAGGGAGTTTTAGGAGATAGAGACTTAGATTACATGGTCATTAACCATATGGAACCTGATCATGCAGCGTGTATTGAAGAAATTGTTATCCGCTATCCTAATGTAAAGATAATATGTACTGAGAAGGCATTTTTATTTATGCATCAGTTTGGCTTCCAAATAGAAGATAAGGTAGAACAAGTCAAAGAGGGAGATACTATGTCATTTGGAAAGCATAATGTTGTATTTGTTTCTGCTCCTATGGTACATTGGCCAGAGGCTATGGTAACATATGATACTACAAATGGAGTGCTATTCTCAGCTGATGCTTTTGGTTCATTTGGTGCATTAGATGGAAAGCTATTTAACGATGAAGTAAATTTTGATCGTGATTGGATTGATGATGCTAGAAGGTATTACACAAATATTGTAGGTAAATATGGACCTCATGTTCAGGCTCTTTTAAAAAAGGCAGGCACTATAGATATTAAGATTATCTGTCCGTTACATGGACCAGTATGGCGTAATGATTTTGGATATTTACTTGATAAGTACGATAAATGGAGTAGTTATACACCTGAGGAAAAGGGCGTGATGATTGTTTATGGAACAATGTATGGTAATACAGAGGCAGCAGCAAATGAGTTAGCAACAAGATTGGTTAAAAAGGGGATTACCAATGTAGTTATGTATGATGTTTCCAAAACTCATGTTTCATATCTGATTTCTGAAACATTTAAATATAGTCACGTTGTGTTAGCATCAGTTACTTATAATTTAAAGATTTATCCACCAATGCTTGATTATATAATGGATATGAAGGCATTAAACCTTCAAAAACGTACTTTTGCTATTATTGAAAATGGATCATGGGCGCCTCAATCAGGTAAATTAATGCGTGAATTATTAGAAGAAATGAAAGATATGACTATTTTGGATAATGAAATTTCAATTAATTCTAGCATGAAAGAAAGCGATGAGGATTTAATGGAATCTATTGCTGATAGCATTATTGAATCAATGAAATAATACAGAAAAGATATGAATTTTAATCAACTCGTAAATTATAATAACGAGTTGATTAAAATTATAATAAAGATAATAGCATCTAAGATTAGCTTGAAGGTTCATAATGTTGAGACATATTATTAAAAAATCAATTACATAGGATAAAGAAGTTAATTCATAATATGTATTTCAATAAAAAAATGAATCTGAATGTGTTATTATCCAGATTCATTATAGATATTAAAAATATAGTTTCTTATTTGCTATATTTAATGGGTTCTTATATGTTTAATCCTATTCTTCTGTTTTCGATAATCTCCTCTAACTCATCAGCAGCTTTAATTACATCTTCTTGAACAATAAGCTTACCGCCTGTTATATTAACTAAATCTTCTTTTAAAACTTTAGTGACAACTTCACTTCCATCTATAAAAGGAGATATTGCAACATGTAGTGGTAGACCTAATGATAGTCCAAATGCAGCATCGGCTAATGCTTGCTCTTCAAGCCATTGTGGTGCTGATAATACAAGTGGAAGTTGAGGTATATCTATACCCAAGTTTTCAGCAAGTTCAGTTGCTACCATTTCCAATCTTCCAATAGCTAGACATGGACCAAAGTTTAATACTGGTGGAATGCCTAGTGATTTACACACATCTCTTAGATTATCACCTGCAAGATCAGCTGCTCCAGGAGACATAAGACCAACATTTTCAAGGCCCCCAGAAGAACATCCGGCTGAAAGAACTAAAATATCTCTCTTTATTAATTCTTTAGTTAGCTCAACAGTAAATACATCATGTCCTTTAGCTGTTAAGTTGGAGCAGCCTACAACACCAGCTATCCCTTTGATTTTTCCTTTTGCTATTAAGTCAATAAGACCGTTCCAATTTCCACCTAGGAACTCTTTTAAAGATCCTTCACTAACACCAGTTACAACATCATCATGTCCATGATCTTTAGGAATGTCTATTGTGACGTTATTTCTTCTGTTCTTATAACTTTCTAATGCTTCGCAAATGATCTTTTCACTAATTTCTTCAGCGTTTCTCATATCAAAATTTATATATTCAGCATTTTTCTTCTTAGCAACATCATCTATACAGATAGTTTTTACATTAAATTTCTCAGCTACAGGTTCAAGTCCTGGTATTGTACAGTTAAATTCTGAGACAATTAAATCTATAGCACCAGTTGCGAGTACGGCTTCACTTGTATAATTATTTCCAGCATGTCCTGAAAAAACTTCAGTATAATGCTCTCCTCTTAACTGTAGATCTTGGCCTACGCATGTACAGCCAACTAATCTAAAGCCCTTTGCACCTAATTCTATTGCTCTTTTTGTGACATTATCATCAATTAATTTATCTTGAAGATGTGCAATATCAGAATGTTGATGACCTGTAATCATTATGTTGATATAATCCTCATCTATTACTCTAAAGCCAACTTTAGCTTGTCTGATTTTTGGAGCACCTAGCATAATATCATTTAAAAGGTTAGTTAACACTAGACCATATATTCCAGTAGCAATTCCAAGTTGAAGTGAATTAAGCAGCATATCTACAGGATCACTATTTAGATTTGTTGAAGTTTTTACTAGAGCATCAAAAACTTCAGATTTTGCACCGCCAGGTAAAATATTTAATTCCTTCCACTTGTGATATCTTGGAGCATAAGCTAATTTCTCTACCAATTCCATTTTTTCAAATCTTGGTTTATATAAATCCCTAAGAACTTCATCAGCTACTTTAATTGCTTTGGCATTTATATCTGATTCAACAATATCAAATATTTCAGCAAGCTTATCCAATGTTTCAGGGCTTTTTATTTTCAAATTACCTTTTCCTTCACCAATGTCTTTAAGGTTTCTTGCTGTAGTTTCCACTACGTGAAGGTAACATGCGGAACCTGCTGCTATCGCTCTTAAAAAGTTTCTTGATACGATAGTATCAGCATCCGCACCACATACACCTTTAGGTGATTTAGGTGTTATCTTACATGGACCATTCGAGCAGAGTTTGCAACAGACTCCTTCTTTTCCGAATTTACATTTTGCCTTTTGTGTTTCAACTCTGTTGAATGATGTTTCTAGATCTTCTTTTGATGATAAAAATTCACATAATTTACAATCTGCTGATGTGCACATTGACATATTGATCATCTCCTTTAATTTTATATTTAATATTTAACCAAAAGTATACTAAAGAGGTATAGTTTTAAACAAATATAAAAGGCTTTCGCCTCTTATATTTACATGTATAAAGTTACCATGGATCATTCTTTAGTTTATCAAAGTTAACCTTTTCTAGTTCATTTATCATTGTATTTTGAATATTGTATAAAGCCTTGTGTATAGAACAGTGACCAGCTTTATTTGCACTACAAGCCTTGCCATCGTAAACACATCTGGTCACAATAATTGGACCTTGTATAGCTTCAACCACATCTTTTAAGGTTATATCTTTAGGCTCCCTAGTTATAGCATAACCACCATTAACACCTCTATAAGACTTTAATATTCCTGCTTGAGTTAACTTTCTAGTTAGTTTTAATAAAAATCTAAGAGGAATATTTCCTTTTTCAGATAGAGATTTTGCATCAAGTTTGTTATCTAAACCTTCTTTGGATAGCATAAGTATTATTCTAAATGCGTAATCAGATTCTTGATTAATATTCATAAAATTTACTCCTTAAAGTATACCTGTTTGGTATAATTTATCATAGTACAATTTTTTATAATTGTCAATGTTTAGGTTATGGAGATATCGCAATTAAATAGAATAAATAATAATATACATTAAATAAAATTCATGAGTGTCTTTTAACATAATGATTATAAAGGGAATATTATATAAATAAAGCAATTTATTTGAGGTGAGTGTTTATGTTTGGATCTTTTATAACAATGCTTACTGGAATCCGTATACTGAAAAATATGAATAAAAGTTTACTGGGAATTATTAAATATGAAAAGCCAATAGATAAAGGAATAGAGATTGCTGGTTATGATTATGATTCAGTACAAGATATATTTTATAGTAATATGAATGCATGGCAAAGAAATATGGGATATAGTAGATTGTATGATGAAGCATCAGCACCTTTTGGAATGATAGTAGATTGTGAACCAATCTACTTTGAATATAATAATAGAATATGGTTAATCGAATTATGGAAAGGTCAATACGATTTGAATACTGGATGTGAAGTTGGTGTGTATACAGCCGAAAAACCTATATTAAACTTACCAGAAGTATATAAGTATATGTTTTATAATTGCGCTAGCGATGAAGATAGATTAACAATCTCTCTTTTGCTAAAAAAGAATGGAAAAACACTTTTCGCGTTAGATGATAAGCATTGGTGGTTAGCAGGCTTTAAACTTGGTGAATATTCAGAGCCTTCTGAACTAGTGATGTATTTAAATATTACTTTAAAGGATGAAGAAATGTGTAGTTCCTTTATAGAAGCAATAAAAAAGATAGGATATGAAGAAAATAAAGAGTTTATTGTAAATGGAAATACTGTAGGTTTAACATTTGATAAACCTCATACTCCTCAACCTATTACAAGGACAGAGCAGACTGATAAGATCATACAAATGAAAAATAAACTGTTATGCGATAAATATAATGATATTACTAGAATATATAGTAATTTAACAGATAAAATAAATGCAATTCAGAAAGAGGCACCAGAAATCTATTCAGAGATAGTAGATAAAGCAGTATTGAGAAAATATTTGAGAAGCATGAAAAATACTGAAACTGAGTAACGTAATATTAGGAAGGCAGAATGTATATCCTGCCTTTACGTTTATATTGAGTCATAGCAGTTATAACTGCCATTGGCTCTTTTTTTCTCAGCATTTTTACTTATATAAGAACCTTCTATAACTTTATTATATCCTTTTTTGGATACAATAGATTTAATATAATCTAGATGAGGACATCTATCATAATGATAATTATCATTTGTCATACAAGATGATAAATGTATCACAACATCTTCTTTATTTATGTTATTTTTTAACTTAAGCTTTTTCGAGAGATGTTCTAATTTAGTAGCAATACTTTTTCCACAACATCCTCCACAGGTGAAGGAAATATATCTGGTTGATTCGTTGTAATTTTTAAAAACGTCATCTCTGTTGTAAAAGGCATTTGTACAGGCAAATCCACTACAACGGTTATGAGCAATGTCGCACTGGATAATAACTACATATTTTTCATCCATTAAATTTTATCCCCCTTTTTAAATAAATCATTAGTAACTGTATACATAAGTTGTATATAGAACAATTATATAATTAATTATATCTCAATAAAAGCATATATAAGGTATTAAATATAATTTAGTATAAGTAACAAAATAAAAGCATTATAGATTGGTAAAAAAAGTTAAAAGAATTTATAAAAAAAGGATATGCAGCGCTAAATTATCTACTACAGATCCTTTTTATAAATAAATAATATTAATTTATGCGAATAATGCTACAAATACTAAAGTTAAAGTACTTACAAGTTTTATAAGTACATGGAGTGATGGTCCAGCAGTATCTTTAAATGGATCACCAACTGTATCACCGACGACACTAGCTCTATGGGCTTCAGAATTTTTACCACCATGTTCACCTAATTCTATAAGCTTCTTAGCATTGTCCCATGCACCACCACCATTATTTAAGAAGAGAGCCATTATAACACCAGAAATGGTTGTTATCATTAGGAATCCAGCAGCAGCTTCTTTTCCTAGAAGAACTCCAACGATTATAGGGGCAGAAATTACTATGATTCCAGGAAGAACCATCTCCTTTAGAGCACCTTTTGTAACTATATCAACACAGCGAGCATAATCAGGTTTTGATGTTCCTTCCATTATTCCTGGTATTTCTTTGAATTGTTGCCTAACTTCAAGTATTACATATTGAGCAGCCTTACCAACAGCTCTAATAGCCGTAGAGCTAAATAGAAATACTATCATAGCGCCTATAAAGCCACCTATAAATACTTCGGGTTTACCTATATCAACTGAAAACCATGAATCTAAAGGTTTTCCAAGAAGTTTTTTAACTTCATCTAGGTATGCGGAGAATAATAGAAAAGTAGCAAGTGCAGCTGAACCTACGGCGTACCCCTTTGTTAATGCTTTTGTAGTATTACCGCATGCGTCTAATCTATCAGTTATATTTCTAATTTCTTCGGGAGCTCCGGACATTTCTGTAATTCCACCGGCATTATCAGTAATTGGACCAAATGTATCCATGGCAAGAATATATGTGCAGGTTGAAAGCATTCCCATGGTTGCAATTGCTGTACCATACAAACCTGCATTTGCAACATTAGGCAATGCCATTTCGCTTAATCTATAAGATATAAATATACAAATAGATATGCAAACAACAGGAAGTGCAGTTGATTCCATACCAACTGATAATCCAGTTATTATATTAGTTCCAGCTCCAGTTTTAGAAGCAGTAGCTATCTCTTTAACAGGTTTATGGGTTATTGAAGTATAATAATCAGTTAAAACTACAAATACATAGCTAAGCAGTATTCCAGCAACTGCACATCCATATAGATAGATATAGTTTACTTGCCCACCAGTTGTAAGTGAACCACTTAACATATCTTTAACTACGAAAAATAATATTACTAAATTAATTATGGAAGTTATAACAAATCCACCTTTTAAAGCTTTCATAGGATCATCATTATCATTCTTAACTTTAACAGCAAAGATACCTATTATTGAAGCGATGATACCAAGGGCACGAGCGACAAGCGGAAATAGTATTCCTTTCCATCCAAATATAGGGTAAAGTCCAACGCCTAGAATCATAGCACCTATATTCTCAGCGGCTGTAGATTCGAATAAGTCCGCACCTCTACCAGCACAATCACCTACATTATCACCAACAAGATCAGCAATGACAGCAGGATTTCTAGGGTCATCTTCAGGAATACCAGCTTCAACCTTTCCGACGAGATCAGCACCAACATCGGCAGCCTTTGTATATATACCTCCACCAAGTTGAGCAAATAACGCGACGAAGGAAGCACCAAACCCAAATCCAACTATAAGAGAGGGGGCTTCTTTAATTAAAGTATCGTTTCCAGAAATGCCTCCATAGATAAGAAATAGGGACGCTACACCTAAAAGAGATAGGGAAGTAACGGCTAGTCCAGTAACAGCACCACCTTTAAGCGCTATTTGAAGAGCATTGTTTAACCCTTTTTTTGCGCCAGCAGCAGCTCTTACATTAGAATTAACAGCCATATACATACCAATATAGCCAGATAAAGCGGAGCAGAATGCGCCTGTTATAAAAGCTATACCTGTATGTAAAGATATAGATATGGCAGAGCTTGGACCTTTTGATGCATTGCCGAAATAGTTAGAAAGTATGATTAAAAATAAAGCAACAATGGATAAAACAAAGATGGTTTTATATTGTCTTTTAATGAATGCCATAGCACCTTCCTTAATGTAAGTTGATATTTCTTGCATTTGGCTAGTGCCTTTGTCTTGAGAAAATGTATACCTGACCAAATAAATGATTGCTATAAGTGAAATAATTATAACACTATAAATAAGCATAAAATATGGTACCATTTAAAACATCCCCTTTATTTTTTATATAAATTTGTTATACATATATATTATACAACAAAATATTCAGAAAATTCAAAAATTTTCAACTTTTTCTATAATATATATTATGCTTAAGCAAAATAAAATAAGCAAAGTAAATATATACTTATAGAAAGTTTGGAGAAACCTCTAAAATATATATTACCTTGCCTAGTAGTTAGTAATAAAATCATAGTATTTTAATTCATAGTATTATCTATCATTGTTAAGTGTAATGAATTTTAAGTTTAGAACTTAGGATTTATTTCATCCCTTTGAATTCTTCGTAAATCTTTTAGTCTTAGATGAGTTTTTTCTCTAATTGCACTCCAATGCTCTCCATCAATCATCATTTTTTTTGCCTCATTCTTTAGAGATTCTTTTTCTTCGTAGCTCATAAATTATAACCTCCTTTTATTTCACTTATACAAATTTAGTTTATCATTAATAGAATTATCTATTCGTCGTTTATAAAATTAAATATAATATGAAATTCAATTGAATTTTACATTATGGTATTTATGGAATGTTGAAGCCTACTATTGCTATCATTACAAACTAGTGTAATAATTTACCTATAATGTATATTAATTAAATGAATGTATAAGTCAAGGAGAATAATTTATAATGTTGAAAATAGAAAATTTATATAAAAAACAAACTAATAGTTTCATAAACGATATAAATCTTATGGTTGAAAAGGGAAGTTTGGTAAGCATTGAAGCAGATAGAGAGTTTAGTAATACATTAATAGATCTTATATTAGATAAAGAAGTAATTGGTAGTGGTGAAATATATATAGATCAAATAAAACATAGCGATTATATTCATAAAAACAAAGGAAATATTGGTGTTATATTTAGAGATGAAGGTTTTTATGACAGATTTACAGTAGAAGAATATATGAGATATTACACAGAAATAATTGACTCAAAGGTTAATTACAGAGAAATAATGTTAAAGTTCTCATTGCTAGAGATTGCAGATAAAAGGATAAAAACTTTAAGTTATACTAGAAGGAAAATGCTTAGTTTTGCCCGGGAAATACTAAAGGAACCTAAACTTTTGATATTTCAGGATCCAATATTTGATATGGATAAAAATGCAACAGGAATAATCCTTAAAAATATTGAAGAGTTATGTAACAAAGGTACAGCAGTATTAAGTATATCTGCATCTTTTAAGGAAGCAATGTTAATTGGGGGAAAAGTTTATGTTCTTGATGAGAATGGACTAAGAGAAGCTGAAGATAAGAAAGAGGAAGCTATTACATCAGAAAGCAAAGAAAAATTAGAGTTTATGCACAAAATCGAAAAGATTCCAGCGAAGATTGAAGAAAGAATATTGTTATTTGATCCGTTTGAGATAGATTATGCAGAAAGTGAATCAGGAGTAAGTAGTTTAAATGTAAGAGGAGAGAAGTTTCAGTGTATGATGTCATTAACTGAGCTAGAGGAAAGGCTAAGGTGTTTTGGATTTTTTAGATGCCACAGATCTTATATTGTAAATCTTCAAAAGGTTAAAGAGGTAGTGACATGGACAAGAAATAGTTATAGTTTAATTTTAGGTGACGTGGATAAAAGTTCCATTCCACTTTCTAAAGGAAAGCTTACAGAATTAAAGGAAATATTGAATATATAGATGGTTAATTAGATGTAATATAGTATCCATTCAATAGAATTTAAGGATATAAAAGATGCTGTATTGATCCGCTCATAGTATAAATTGATTCACTTAATACTGTTCTTACTCCTTTGATGGTAATTTTATGGTCAATTTACTCCGAGTATATGATAATTACATTGTTCAGATGATTAATCAATATATAAAGGGGAGGAAAAGCACTTTTGGAAAATGTAATTTCTATGAAAAGAGTAAGAAAAGAATTTAATAAGAATGTAGCACTACAAAATCTAAGTTTTAGTGTTAAGAAAGGAGAAATTTTTGGATTTTTAGGTCCGAGTGGAGCAGGAAAGACTACGGCAATAAAGATTTTAACATCACAATTAATACCTACAAGTGGAGAAGTGTTAGTTCTTGATAAGAAGTTATATGTTGAAAAATTTAATGAATTTAGAGATATAGGAATACTTTCTGATAATAATGGATTATATGAAAGACTTACTGTTAAAGACAACCTTATGCTTTTTGCAGAGATTAATAAAGTGAATGAAAAAGATATAGATTATGTATTAGAATGCATGAATATGATGAAATACAAAAACATAGTTATAAGAAAGTTATCAAAAGGAATGAAACAGAGAGTAATGCTTATGCAAGCAGTGCTTCATAGGCCTAAATTACTGTTTTTAGATGAACCCACTTCGTCATTAGATCCAGGAACAGTTCTAGAAATTCATAAATTTCTTAGGAAAATAAATCACGAAGGAGCTACTATATTTTTAACTACACATAATATGGAGGAAGCTGATAAGCTTTGTGATAGAGTTGCATTTATAAATCAAGGAGAGATTGTTGAAATAGGGAGACCAGAAGAATTAAAATTAAAGTATGCGAATGATGAAATAAAGATTAAATTAAAAGATGAAGATAAATTAATTACTATAAAGAACAATAAAGAAGGTGCAGAGAATATTCAATCTTGGATGAAGAATGGACGAGTACTATCAATACATTCGTCGGAACCAAGTTTAGAAGAAATATTTTTGCATTTAACAGGGAGGGAATTATAATGACTTTTTCAATAAGAAGGGTGAGTGCATTAACTAAAAAAGAAGTTAAGAACTTATCAAAAAATATAAATGTTTTGGTTTTATGTACAATTCCTTTAATATTCTGTTTTGTATATTCAAACGCTTTTAGTGATTCACAGGAGATAAAAATGGCTGTTTTTAATCACTTGTTAAATATAAATTTTACAATGATATCAGGTACTTTAATAGCAATGTTGATAGCTGAGGAAAAGGAAAAAAACACATTAAGAACATTAATGTTGGCGGGAGTTTCACCATTAGAATTTTTAAGTGGAAAAGCCATTATAGCATTTTTAATTTCAATTGTAACAAATATATTAATGTTTTTTATTATTGGAATGGAAATATCATGCTTAGGACAATTTATTCTAATAACAACCTTAGCAACTGTATCTATGATAGAATTTGGAGCAGCAATAGGACTTATAGCAGAAAATCAAATGAGTACAGGAACTATAGGAACGCCACTCTTTTTGCTCATTTCGCTAATACCATCCTTCTCAAGATATAATAATATCTTTCAAGAGATAGCTAAACTTTTACCAAGTTATAATATGGATGTATTACTAAATAGAATTTTCTATAATGAGGCTATAAATATAAACTTTGCCTATAACATTTCAGTAATTTTAATATGGATAATAATTGGAACTGGAATTTTTGCTTATGTATATGGAAAGAAAAAATTAGATTAAAGGAATACATAATTTATAGAAATGAGGAGAAGTAAAGAAATGAAAAGAATAAACATGAAAATAATAACATCAATTTTTGCAATACTAACAATTCTGTTGACACCCTGTAGTGCTTTTGCTAATGATAATGGAGTGTTAAGTGAACCAACCAAAGGTTTTATTTGGGAGGCTACTAATGGAGATAATTCAATTTATCTTGTTGGAACAATGCATCCAGCACCAAAAGATATAAATTTCTTTAATAATAATATAAATGAAATCATTAAAAATACAGATGGACTTGCAACAGAGGTTGATTTAACCGATAAGGAAAACATAAAAGAGCTACAAGATTACATGCTTAATAATATATATTTAAATAATGGTGAAATAAGAGATTTTCTAACAGGAGATGAAGAAAAAATACTTTATAATATTCTCATTGATCATAAACTAACATATGATGATGTTAAAAAGTTAAATTCTAATGGATTAATACTTGCTTTGAACAATCAAGGTTGTACTTTAAATGGTTTTACAGGTCCTATGTTTGATCTATTACTACAACAAAAATATAAAGAATTAAACAAAGAAGTTGTTAGTATTGAAAGTATAAAAGAACAAATGGATGCTGCAAGCTGTAACATGGATAGTTTGAAAAATTATATAGATAAATATAATAGAAATAGCTTAGAAGAAGAGAAGAAGTATGAAAATGAACTTTTTAATGGCTATAAAAACGGAGATTATAGCGTTGGGGAGAGCGCTATAAAGATGCAACAAGAAAATAAAGAAACTTACAAAAAGATACTTGTAGATAGAAATGTAAAGATGGCGGACAAAATTGAAGACTTATCTAAAAGTAATAAAAAATATATGGTTGCAGTCGGATATCTTCATTATTTTGGGGAAGATAGCTTACTTAAACTTCTAGAGAAAAAGGGATATACAATAAAACCTATTAATTAAGGTACACTAAAAAAATAACAAGTCTATCTCGAGATAGACTTGTTATTTTCTTTCGTATACCTTAAATTATTTACTCACCAAGATATGCACTCTTAATACTTTCATCATTAAGAAGAACTTGCGCATCACCGGATTTTACTATATTACCAGTTTCAAGAACATAAGCTCTATGTGCAATGGCAAGGGCCATATTTGCATTTTGTTCAACTAAAAGTATAGTTGTTCCTGATTTATTAATTTCAACAATTGTATCAAAAATATCTTTAACCACAAGAGGCGCAAGTCCCATTGAAGGCTCATCTAATATAAGCATTTCAGGTCTGTTCATAAGAGCTCTTCCGATTGCAAGCATTTGCTGTTCACCACCAGAAAGAGTACCAGCTTGTTGCTTTATTCTTTCTTTAAGTCTTGGAAACTTAGCAAATACCATTTCCATGTCTTTTTTGATTTCTGTTTTATCGTTTCTTAAATAAGCACCTAATTCTAGATTTTCTAAGACCGATAGCTGAGGAAAAACTCTTCTTCCTTCTGGTACATGGGAAAGACCTAGAGAAACTATTTTATTAGCTGCAACCTTGTTTAATTCAGAGCCCTTAAAAGTCACCGTACCAGATTTTATTGGTTCAAGGCCTGATATAGCTCTAAGAGTAGAAGTTTTGCCAGCACCGTTAGCGCCTATTAATGTCACTATTTCACCCTGTTTTACTTCAAGGGAAATGTCCCTTAGTGCATGAATTACACCATAATATAGATTAATATTTTCTACCTTTAGCATTTTTAAGCCCCCTCTCCTAGATAAGCTTCAATTACCTTAGGATTATTTTTTATTTCTTCTGGAGTGCCTTCAGCAATCTTTTTTCCGTAATCAAGGACTGCTATTTTATCACAGATTCCCATAACAAGTTTCATATCATGCTCAATTAAAAGAATTGATATATTAAACTTATCTTTAATCCAATCTATAAGCTTGGTAAGTTCTACAGTTTCCTGAGGATTCATACCAGCAGCAGGTTCATCTAATAATAGAAGAGATGGCTTTGCAGCTAAGGCTCTTACTATCTCAAGTTTTCTTTGTTCGCCATAAGGGAGATTGCTAGCTAACTCATCTTTTTTTCCATCGAGAGAAAAGACTTTTAATAGTTCAATACTTTTATCTATAATTTCAGCTTCTGTTTTCCTAAATTTAGGAGTTCTAAAGATGGAATCAAATATAGAATAATTTATTCTATAGTTAAAACTTACTTTAACATTATCAAGAACAGAAAGATGAGAAAATAGACGTATATTTTGAAAAGTTCTGGCTATTTTCTTTTGTGTAATATTATAGGGTTTAAGACCCTGAATCTTTTCTCCAAGATAAGATATAGTACCTTCAGTTGGAGTATAAACACCAGTTAACATGTTAAATACAGTAGTCTTACCAGCGCCATTAGGTCCAATAAGCCCGACAATTTCTTTTTCATTTATTGTTAGATTAAAATCTGACACTGCCTTTAATCCACCGAATACAATTGATAAATTTTGAACTTCTAGCATTGAATTAAGCCTCCTCTCTATCATCTGATTTTTTCCTTGGTATTAATTTACCAAAGATTTTAAGAGAAATTTCTTTATCTCCGAATAATCCTTCAGGTCTGAATATCATAAGTAGTATTAAAGCTAATGGATATATAACCATTCTGAAATCGCCCATACTTCTCAAAAGCTCTGGTAAGAAAGTCAGCATTATAGCTGAAATAATTGATCCAGACAAAGATCCCATACCACCAAATACAACAAAAGTTAGATAGTCAATTGATTTGTTAAAATCGAAAAGATCTGGTTTTATATATCCAGAATAGTGAGCATAAAGTCCACCAGCAAGCCCTGCAAAAAAGGCAGCTATAACAAATGCCATCATTTTGTATTTTAATGCATTGATTCCCATAGATTCAGCGGCTATTTCATTTTCACGAATAGAAAGCATTGCTCTACCCTGGGACGAGTTAATTATATTTTTTATTATGACTATACTAGCTATCATGAATATGAAAGCAACTGTAAAAGTTGTTTTTGTTGGGATGCCGGTAAGTCCACGTGCGCCACCAACTGTATCAATATTCATAATTACTATTTGGATAATTTGGCAAAAGGCTAAGGTTGTTATTGCAAAATAGTCACCTGTAAGCTTCAGTGTAGGATATCCAACTAATGCCGCTAATATACATGCAACCACAGCACCAATAAGTATTGAAGCAACAAACGGCATATGCGCTTTTTGTGTTATTATAGCTGATACATATGCACCTATGGACATAAATCCAGCATGTCCTAAACATAATTGACCAGTAAATCCAACAATTAAATTTAGGGATACGGCTAAAATAACATTTATTAAAGCGAAAGTAATGATTCCTTTGTAATATGAATTAATAACCTTTGCACTTATTAAGCCAAATAGTACTCCATATGTTATTAAAACTCCAACAATTATACAAATATTTTTTTTATTAAATAAATTCTTCATAATTAACACCTACACTTTCACATTGGTCTTTTTACCTAATAGACCAGAAGGCTTAATTAAAAGTATTATAATTAAAATCGCAAATACTATTGCATCTGAGAAGTTAGTTGAAATATAAGCTTTAGCAAAAGTTTCAAGTAATCCTATAGCAATTCCACCAACAAGGGCTCCAGGTATACTTCCAATTCCACCAAGTACTGCAGCAACAAAAGCTTTAAGTCCAGGCATAGCTCCCATATAAGGAGTGATACTAGGGTAAGATATTGCAACTAAAACTCCAGCTATACCAGCTAAGGCTGAACCTATTGCAAAAGTAAGGGAAATAGTATTATTAACATTTATCCCCATAAGAGAAGCTGCTTCCATATCTTGAGAAGAGGCTCTCATGGCTTTTCCAACTTTAGTTTTATAAACAATAAATTGTAGTAAAACAACTAGAAAAGCAGAAACTCCAAACATTAATATTGTCTTTATATCAATTTGAATAGTTCCTATATTAATACTCCCAGCATTAATTAAATCCGGAAATGGTTTTGGATTAGATCCAACTAATAATCTCATAGCATTCTGTAGGAATAAAGAAACACCAATAGCTGTAATAAGCAAAGCAATTCTTGGAGAATTTCTTAAAGGCTTATAAGCAATTTTCTCTATAATTATTCCAGATAATGCTGAAACTGCCATAGCAACTAATAATGTTGGAATTAATGGCAATTTTAATGTTGAAGCACAATAGAAGCCTGAAAAGGCTCCTATCATATAAATCTCACCATGAGCAAAATTTATTAACTGTATTATTCCATATACCATTGTATATCCTAATGCTAGGAGGGCATATACGCTACCTAACGCTAAACCGTTAATGATTTGTTGTAAAAATTCCATTGTATATTCCTCCCTTTTTTAATGATTAAGGATTAACTTTATCAGCTAAAACTTTTTTATCTCCATCAACTTTAATAATAGCAGCACTCTTTATAGCGCTTCTATCACTACCAAATTTGATGTTTCCAGTAACACTGTTCATTTCCATTGAAGCCAAAGCATCTTTAATAGCAGCACCGTCTGTCTTTCCAGCCTTTTCTATTGCTTTAACTAATATTTTAGATGTGTCATATGAAAGAGCAGCGAAAGAATCTGGTTCTTTGTTATATTCCTTTTTATATGATTCAACAAATTTCTTTACATTTTCATCTGAGTCTCCAGAGTAGTAGTGATTGATATATAATGCACCATCTACAGCTTTTCCACCAATTTTAGCTAATTCTTCTGACTCCCATCCGTCTCCACCAAGGAATTGAGAAGTTATTCCCATATCTCTAGCTTGTTTAGCAATAAGGCCAACAACATTATAGTAATCAGGTAATACGATTATATCTGGATTTAAGCTCTTAATTTTTGTTAATTGAGCCTTAAAGTCAGTATCTTTATCATTATAAGTTAAGAATTCACCAACTTGTCCACCAGCACTTTCAAATTTTGATTTAAAGCTATCAGCTATTCCTTTTGAATAATCTGATCCAGAGTTATATAAAACTGCAGCTGTTTTCTTTCCTAATTTTTCACTAGCATATTTTGCAAGAACCTCTCCTTGGAATGAATCTACAAAACAGCCTCTAAACATATAATCTCCACCAACTTTAGTTATTGTTGGTTCTGTAGCTGTTGGAGTAATCATTGGAATTTGTTTTGATGTAGCATTTGGTGCTACTGCAAGTGTTGCACCTGATGTAACAGGTCCTAAAATTGCGCTTACCTTTTCATCATCAACAAGTTTATTGAAAGCTTGCATTGATGAGTTTGGATCAGCTTGATCATCTTCAAAAACAAATTTAATTTTTTTTCCATTGATTCCGCCTGCATCGTTAACTTCTTTTTCTAATAATTGAGCACCTTCTTTTACTGAAACTCCATAAGTAGATGCAGCACCAGATAATGGTCCAATAGCACCGATTTTGATGGTATCTCCGTTATTTCCACCTCCAGCTGAATTCCCGCTACAACCAGCAAGAAGAGTGATAGCCATAGCAGAGGCTAAGATTCCTGATAGTAAACTTTTTTTCATATATTTATCCCCCTTTTAACTTTAAAAAATAATATTAAAATAATAATTAATTTTATGATACTTTGATAAAATGCTATAAAGTTATCGTATATATTGTTGATATAATAACATATAGGAGTAATTATTACAAGATTGATATTTAATATTTTATATAAAAAATAATAAAATAATTATAAAAACGTTATCATGATTTATAAATTAATCAAAAATAATGTTATGTTGAGTAAAGTTATAGGTTTAAAAAGTGTGAGTGTTTTCAAAAATGTTCTCGATTTAAGGATGATTCTAATTTTTGAATAATAGCAGAGTAAGATTGTGATTTATAAATAATATTAAATAAGTAAGAAGGTTGATTTATTGATATATATAGACAGTTATTGTTGAAAAGAATAATATTAATACTTAGATTATATTTAAAGTGAAGATGGTGAATTGGTTGAATAAAAAAATAATAAAATTAAATTGCAATAATTATAAAAAGTATTTTTACTATATTAAGTATCCTGTATTTGAAGAAGATTTATGTAAGTTAGAGATGAAATGTCTTTTTGGTAAAACACCAAGTGAGAAGTATTTGTTTTCAGATTTTTATATTAGTGCATCAAGGAGTCCGTTTATAAAAGAAATGATTTCAGTAGTATATGAAGAAGATTCTTTAGAACAAATAATAGACAACATCATAAAAGATAAGCTAGCTTATGACGAGTTTAAGGTCTGTTACTTAAGAACAGAATATAGTGATATAGATTATGAAGAACGTCTTAGAAGTCTTAGCCAGATAGGATTTGTAATAACAGGAGAGCCTGAAATTCACAATCCTAAAGTTATCCTTGGAGTTACACGAATTTGTGGAAAATGGATATTTGGAATGTACGAGAAAAACGATTATAAGTGGCATATTCATGATAATAAGCCGTATTCATATTCAAATTCTTTAAGCGTTAGGGTAGCTAGAGCACTAGTTAATATAGCAGTTAAAAACAATCTAGAATACAAATTAATAGACCCATGTTGTGGAGTAGGAACAGTTATTCTTGAAGCGCTTTCAATGGGAATTGATGTTGTAGGATGTGAGATTAATAAAAGTATCGCAGAAAATGCCAAGAAGAACTTGGAGTTTTATGGATATGAGAATGTAGTGACTAACGGAGATATGAATGAGATTGAAGAGAAATATGATACTGCTATCATAGATTTACCATATGGACTGTTTACTCCAACTACCATAGAAGAACAAACATCTCTAATTAGAAGTGCACGCAGAATAAGTACTAGATTAGTCATAGTTACATTTGAAGAGATGGATGATTGTATTATTGATGCGGGTTTTAAAATAGTTGATAAATCATATGTATGCAAAGGTAAGTTTAAGAGATATATAAATATTTGTGAGTAGAAAGTTATAAATTTAATATGAAGAAAATTTTAGATTGATTTCTGAAAATATTCTTATTTTGAAGGTATTTTTAGAAGCCTAGTCTATGTATTTTAGCCATTAATTCTTATTTATTAACAAATTCCGGATTATTGTTTCATCATAATACTATATTCTTATATTTTAAATTAGCTAATTAAGTTAAGCGTTATTGTATGGATACATTTGCGTTTGTATCCATACATATTTTATTATATGAGTAACTTAGAAAAAAGGGGGATTTATGTATTATGGAAAGAGGGACAATAAATAGAAATCTTGCTCAAATGTTAAAAGGTGGAGTTATTATGGATGTAACTAATAAAGATGAAGCTATAATAGCAGAGAAAGCTGGGGCATGTGCGGTAATGGCGCTTGAAAGAGTTCCTTCCGACATAAGAAAGGAAGGTGGAGTAGCTAGAATGTCGGACCCTAAAATGATAAGAGAAATACAAGAGGCGGTCTCAATTCCTGTAATGGCCAAAGTTAGAATAGGACATTTTGTAGAAGCACAAATTTTGGAAGCATTAAATATTGACTTTATAGATGAAAGTGAAGTGCTTACACCAGCAGATGATAAATATCATATAAATAAAGAAGATTTTAGTGTCCCATTTGTATGTGGTGCAACTAATATTGGTGAGGCATTAAGAAGAATAGGTGAAGGCGCATCGATGATAAGAACCAAGGGAGAAGCAGGAACTGGAGATGTAGTAAATGCTGTTACTCATATGAGAACAATGAATGATCAAATTAAAGAGATACAAAAAGCATCAAAAGAAGAACTTATGACTATAGCAAAAAATTATGGAGCACCATATGAATTAGTTAAATATGTGTGGGAAAATGGTAAGCTTCCAGTAGTTAATTTTGCAGCAGGTGGAATTGCAACGCCAGCAGATGCTGCACTTATGATGCAATTAGGCAGTGAAGGCGTATTTGTAGGATCGGGTATATTTAAATCTGATAATCCAGAAAAAAGAGCTAGAGCAATAGTTCTTGCAACCACATATTATAATGATCCTGAAAAATTAGCAGAAGTTTCAGAAGATTTAGGTGGTGCTATGAGTGGTATAAATTCAACTGAAGTAGCTACAAAGTATGCTGAAAGAGGATGGTAAAATGAAGGTTGGGGTTTTATCATTTCAAGGTGGGGTTATTGAACATTTAAATCAAATAAAGGCATTAGGACATACTGGTGTTGAAGTGAAAAAAGAAAAAGATTTAGATGATATTGATGCCATAATACTTCCAGGTGGAGAAAGTACTACTATTGGTAAACTTCTTAAGATAACAGGATTAATAAAATCATTAAAAGAAAAGATAGAAAGTGGACTCCCTACATGGGGAACATGTGCAGGTATGATACTACTAGCAAATGAAGTAGAGGGTCAAGAAGAAAAATATCTTCAACTTATGGATATAAAAGTGAAAAGAAATGCATTTGGAACTCAAATAGATAGTTTTAAGACTCATAAAGTAATAGAAAAAATATCAAAGGATGAGATGGAACTTGTCTTTATTAGAGCTCCATACATAACAGAGGTAAAAGATAATGTAAGAATATTATGTAAGGTAGACGACAAGATAGTGGCTGCTAGACAGGATAATATTATAGTTACATCCTTTCATCCAGAATTAACAAATGATTTGACATTTCTAAATTATTTTCTAAAGAGTAAATGGATGAAATAATATTAAATATAAATAAAATATTAAGGCTGATAGGAAATTGCTAAACAGTATACTTTAGAAAATAATTTCTATGTATACTGTTTGGCAGTTTCTATTTACATTAATTAAACTAATTTATTGAGGTTGGGAGAAGAAAATCTAATAAAAGCATAAGTAAATTTATGTAGCATAAAATTATATATAGTTATATAATGTGGTGTTAAATGTAAGACCATATACCTATTTACTAAGTAAGAAATGGTTAACTATGCCTAGTGTATCAATAGTAGAAAGTAGAAGGAAGATGGAGGTTAGTGGAGGTTTTAAAGTTTAGATTATATAAACAATGATTTTTGATGGAATGGCTAAGGGGCTATGTGTTAAGATAAAACACGTCGCTAAGAGACATAAACAAAACAACTTAAGACTGAAAAGATTTTAATAAAGAAGAAATTAAAAGTTTTCTACGAAAGTTGTTGACAATGTCGAATGGTGATGATATGATAAAATCCTCGCTAAGAGATGCAAAATTAATAAC